>DATHJK010000508.1:0-3880 GCA_035316225.1 Pyrinomonadaceae bacterium | reverse complement strand
ATTGCTGCGCCAGTAATGGGCGGCGCGTCCGAACATGAAGTCGTCGCCGCTGTAGTTGCGATTATCTCGTTTCAGGATGTAATACGGGCGGTTCAGCAGCAGACTTCTAAAAACGAACAGGAGCTACTGGACGCGGGCGTGCCTGTCGTTTTCGTCGTCGACAGCGACGGTCGAGCAGTCGCTCACCCGGATGAAGGCGTCGCTTTCACAGGCAGACAGATGACCGACCTGAAAGTTGTTCAGGACTGGTTGGAATCGGGCGCGCAGGTTCAATCCGCTCTCTCGCCATTCACGCTTGTTCGTGAAGGGAAGAAAGTCGAGATGCTTGGCTCCTACGCTACGGCTGAGCTTGGTAGCAGCGCACGTTTGGGCGTGATAGCGATACAGGATGAGCGTGCGGCTTTGCGCTCAGTGTCCGACATGCGCTGGCAGACTCTAATCATCAGCCTCGTTGCCGCCGCAATAACACTCATCATAGGTTTCTTCTTCGCAAATAAGCTGACTGAGCCTGTCAGGGCATTGGCCGCTGGCGCGCAGCGCATCGCGGGCGGAGATTTTTCGGAACGAATCAAAGTCACCAGCCGCACGGAATTGGGTGAGTTGGGCGAGTCGTTCAACGCTATGACCGACCAGATAGAAGCTTACATACTTGATCTTCAGAATTCAGCGAATGAGAACCGAGAGCTTTTCATAGGCACGGTCAAGGCTTTGGCCGCCGCAATTGACGGCAAAGACCCTTACACGCGCGGCCACTCCGAGCGCGTTTCGAGATTTTCGATTGCAATAGCTCAACGTCTTGATTTTTCAGATGAAGAAGTTGAGAAGATAAGAATCAGCGCGCTTCTTCACGACGTTGGCAAGATTGGAATTGACGACAACATCCTCAAAAAACCATCGGCGCTGACCGACGATGAGTTCGAGATAATGAAGGGACATCCGCAGAAGGGCTTCAAAATAATGTCGCAGATTCCTGCGATGAAAGAGTTTCTGCCGGGAATGTACATGCACCACGAGATGGTGAACGGCGAAGGCTACCCTCAAGGGTTAAAAGGCGACGAGATACCTATGATGGCGCGCATAGTCTCTGTCGCAGACACGTTCGATGCGATGACTACTGACCGTCCGTACCAGAAAGCAATGAAATTTGAAGATGCTGTCAATAGAATCAAGAGCTTCGTCGGCACGCGATATGACGAGAAAGTGGTAGCCGCATTGGTTGACGCTTGCGAGTCCGGACAGATTGCACCGGGTCGCGTGCGACTTAACAAGCCTCGTGCGTCTTCGCCGGATGCAAACGGCACAAAGCCAAAAGTAAACGAGCAAACGCTTTCGCCTCCTGCACCCGCTCCTGCTGCGTAGCAAACCAATTAAGAAAGGTGTGGTTTAAAATCAACTGCCGCACGCGCTTTTGTCGCGTTGCGGCAGTTGAGCTTATAATCATCTTTTAATCTTTAATCGAAAAAGGCACTAGGTAAGTTCATGGCATTTTGGAGACGCAAAAAAGAAGGGTTCGTCACGCTCGGATTGAATGAACCGACCGAGACGCGCGCCGCAGAATTAAAGAGAGCGGAAGAGAAGAGGAAAAAAGTTGAGCCGCCCGCTGCTCTAACTCAAACTGAAAAATCGCTGCCTGCTGCGACTGCTCCCGTTCTTGAGCCTACTACGACAGCAGCGCCGCCGACTCCCTTGCCCGCCAACGAAACACAGGCTGTAACGGCCACGCCGCAGCCTGTCCAAAGAGAAACTCAAAGACCGCCAGAGCCGCAAGAACCCTTGAAGCCAGCGGCAGCGCAGAAGCCCGTTCAGTCACGCTCGCCGTTCAGAACATCAATACTCGGGCTAGACCGCACGATTGAAGAGTTGCAGGCGGAGGAGGCCGCGCTTGAGCAGGAGTTTTCGGCGCGCTTCCGTCGCGCGGTTGCAGCCACTCGTGAATCGCTCAACGAAAAGATTGACACGGTTTTTCAAGGTCGTAAACAGATTGACGCAGAACTGTTGGACGAGCTTGAAGAAGCGCTCATTGCTGCGGACATAGGCGTGCCGACAACTCTGCACATTCTCGAAACCGTTCGCCGTGGGATTGCTAGAAAGCAGATTAACGACATAGAGGCTTTGAAGCTTTCGATAAAAACGGAGCTTCTTTCCATTCTTCAGGATGCAGAGAGCAACGGCATTGCGTCGGAAACTGGCGTGCCCGAATCCGTTGCGCCATACGTGATGATGATTGTTGGCGTGAACGGCGTGGGCAAGACAACGACTATTGGAAAATTGGCCCAGAGGATTAAGGCCGAAGGGAACGACGTTCTGATTTGCGCGGCTGACACTTTTCGCGCGGCTGCATCGGATCAGTTGGCTATATGGGCAGAGCGCACGGGCGTGCCGCTCATTCAGCAGAAGCAGGGGACAGACCCCGCGGCTGTTCTTTTCGATTCGCTGAAGGCCGCGAAATCCAGAAGTTCGGACGTGCTGATTGTTGACACGGCGGGGCGGCTTCACAACAAATCGAATCTGATGGCCGAGCTTGAGAAGATGAAGCGCGTTGCAGGGCGCGAGGTGGAAGGCGCGCCGCACGAAACTCTGCTGGTCATTGATGCGGTCACGGGACAGAATGGACTTGAGCAGGCTCGCCAGTTTCTCAAAGTTGCAGGGGTGACGGGAATCGTTCTTACGAAACTGGACGGCACAGCCAAAGGCGGCATAGCAGTCGCCATAGCCAAAGAGCTTAACCTGCCGATTCGCTACGTGGGCATAGGCGAAAAGGTTGATGATCTTGTAGTCTTCGACGCAGAGCAATATGTCAACAGCCTGTTTGAATAAGTTTCAGGTTTCGAGTTTCAAGTTAACACAGGCTGCCGGTCATAAGTCATCCCTTCGGAGCGGAACAGTTAACTTCCTTTATGCAAACGACCGTCTCAACTGAATCAAGGAAATGGAGCGAAGCAGACCGCGAATGGATGCGGCGTGCGCTTGAGTTGGCGGGTCGTGGCAGTGGGCTTGTGAGTCCAAGCCCGCTCGTAGGCTGCGTGATAGTTGATTCGGACGGACACCTGGCTGGCGAAGGGTTTTATGTTTACGAAAATCTGAAACATGCAGAGACTCTTGCGCTGGAACAGGCTGGACGGCGGGCGCGTGGCGGCACGGCTTACGTTTCGCTTGAGCCTCACGCGCATCACAGCCGGACTCCTCCATGCACGGATGCGTTAATCAACGCCCGTGTCAAACGAGTGGTCGCAGCAATCGAAGACCCTAATCCGAAAGTTTCGGGCAGAGGCTTTGCTCACTTGCGTGAGGCTGGCATCGAAACGGTTACAGGATTGATGGCCGATGAGGCAAGACGCCAGAACGAGAAATACATTCACTACATGCTGACAGGGCAGCCTTTCGTTCATCTGAAGCTGGCATGCTCGCTTGACGGAAAGATAGCGACGCGCACGGGCGATTCGCGCTGGGTCGCGGGCGAAGAATCTCGCGCACGCGCGCACGATCTGCGCCACGAGTACGACGCGATACTTGTGGGGACTGGCACGGCTCTGACGGACAACCCTTTGCTGACAGACCGCTCCGGCAGGCCGCGCAGACGCCCGCTTGTTCGCGTCTTGCTGGACGAGCGTTTGCAGCTTGGCCCAAATTCAAAGCTCGCGCTGACTGCGCAGGAAGCGCCCGTTCTGGTCTTCACTTCAAAAGAGACGGACGAATCAGCGGCGGCAAAACTGTCTATGCGTGGAGTCGAAGTCTTCAGGATAGACGGAGGCAGCCGAAACTTGCGCGCAGTGCTCGAAGAGCTTGGACGGCGTTCGTTGCAGAGCATACTTCTGGAAGGCGGCGGTAAAATCGCAGGCGCATTTGTTGACGCCGGTTTTATCAACAAAGCCACCTTCTT
>DATHJK010000507.1:0-11288 GCA_035316225.1 Pyrinomonadaceae bacterium | reverse complement strand
GGTCAATCAACTCCGCGCCAGCTTTCTCGAAAATCTCTATGTAACCACGCTCGCGCGCGTACTCCTTAATCTTCTGCGAACCGAATTGCAGATAAAGATGCACGCCCGGCGCTACGCGCTTGCCACGCTCTACAGCGTGCTTCAAAACCTCTGCATACATATCCATGTCAGCCATCTTGCCGCCCGTGCACGAGCCGCCGTAGGCCGCGTCAATCCTGACTTCTTCAGACAATTCAGAAATCTTCACACCGTTGCGCGGGTCCCCGGGGAGCGCGACCATTGGCCTTATATCTTCGAGATTGATTTCAAACTGAGCGGCATATTCCGCATCCTCATCGCTTTTGAAAAAGCCTTTGCGCGCCTCTTCTCTATCAAGCCCGCGCATATGCTCTAAATAATCCAGCACGGTTTCATCCGGCTCGATTATTCCTGTAAAGCCTCCGGCCTCGACGGCCATGTTGGTCAGGGTCGCGCGCTCGTCCATGGGCCAACTCTTAATTCCGTCGCCCGCGAACTCAAGAACCTGTCCGATGCCCTTGCCCTCTTTCATGTAATCGGTTGCGAGGATATAGAGCATCACGTCTTTCGCGGTCACATCTGCGCGCTTCTCTCCTTTGAGCACGAAGCGAACGGTCTGGGGAACACGTATGCGAATGTCTTTTGTGTACCATGCGTTCGCCATGTCGGTTGAGCCAACGCCGAACGCGAAGCAGCCCAGAACGCCTGCCATGCAGGTGTGCGAGTCCGTGCCTATTACTAATTGCCCCGGAAGCGCAAGGTCTTCGACCACTGCGTTATGGCAGATGGCCTCGGAGCCTCGCTCGACAGTTCCGCCGTAAAGTCTTATGCCCTGCTCTTCAGTAAAAGCAGCTTGCGTTACGGCCAGCCCTTCCGCGCGGTCAAGCAATCCCATCTTTCGTTTCTCTTCCGGCATCACGCGCCCAAGAAAAGTGAGGTGATCGCGGAAAGCGTAGACGGATTGCGGCTCCGTAACGCGCGCGTTCGTGCCCAGAGCCTGTTTGAATAGAGACTCGGCCATAGGAGTGACGTACTCGTGCGAGAATCGAACGTCGGCAACGGCAAAGAGAGCATCGCCGGGTTTGACGGCTTTGATTCCTACCTCTCCCGCTTTCACAAACGCATGACGCGCGATGATTTTTTCAACAATAGTCATAGGCCGCCGCGCCGTCGAGACAGGAGGCGGAGAGACTTCGCCAGCGAGCCGCGCCTTGTTGTAGTTGAAGAGTCCGCCGTACTCTACAATCGCTCTGGAAATTCCATCGAGTCCTTTGGTGAACTCTTCCAACGGAATCTCTTCGCCGCGATTGATTCTCTCTATCAGGCCGAAATCGGTCGAAGTCAGGAGTCCAATGTTCTGAGCATTTTGTCCGTAAATCTTCTCTATCGTCTTCGCTATGACAAGCTCTATGCCCGCTGCTTTTTCTGCGAACGGCGCAGTTTCGCGCGACGACCCGCAGCCTTTCGACAGGCCGGAAACTACTACGGAGAATCCGCCACGCTTCACTTCATCTTTCTTCACAGCCTGCTCGCGCATGCCAACGTAAACGTACTCGCCCAGCGTCTCGTCGTAATAGAAGCAGACCCAGCCGGGCGTTATCTCGTCCGTAGAGATGTTGTTCATCAGAGGAAGCGCGAGGTCGTAAGGTAGAGGCTCGCCCGCTTCCAGTTGTCTGCGAATGAGCGAAGTGTCTTCCGTAAGAAAAAGTATCTTCCCATCGAACTTGATACGAGTTGGCCGCCTGGCGATCTTCTCTATGCTCATGATTGCTCCTTGAAACTATTTTAGAAAATTTCGGAAAAGATAATTATAAACCGTAGGCGGGCAAAATGTCTTTCAAAGGTAAATGCGCTACCTCTTTCCGTGGCAGATGATGTTAAGATAATTCCTAATTAGTATTGATGTTTTTGATATGAGTTTAAGGAAGACTAATTTATGTCACGCAGTAAGCCGCTTGTATCAGAAAAGAGAAAATATCTGGTAACTACTGTTGCCCAAGCTAAAGAGATAACTTTATCTTGGCTATCTGAAATTGAGCTTGCAAATGTTATTACTCTTGGGTTGCCGGAAGTTGATGATCGTTATCACGTCTGGCGTGTACCACTCTGTGCTTTGTCAGGCGTTTCAAAAATTGGAGAGGCGGTAATTGACGCTTACACGACAGCCATAATATTTGAGAAGACTACAAAGCCTGAGATGCTGGAAGCGCGACTTCTGAAAAAGGACGAAGCGCGTCTAATGAAAAGGCGTCAGGTTATAACATATCCCCTTTCGCCGCTCAGGAATACCATCGGTCTGGGCGATTGTGTCGAGTTGATTGACGAGATGCCTGCCGCTTCAGTTGATTTGGTTTTCACGTCACCTCCGTATTTCAACGCTCGCCCTGAATACAGTGATTATGAGGAATACGAACAATACCTATTCAAGATGCGTCAAGTCATTAACCGCACTCACAGAGTTCTCAACGAAGGGCGTTTTTTTGCTATTAACTGCGCGCCGATCTTACTTCGCCGCGCTAGTAGAAATCAATCATCGAAGCGTATTGCTGTGCCGTTTGATCTTCACCGCATTTTCATCGAAGAAGGTTACGATTTTATTGACGATATAATTTGGGTTAAACCGGAAGGGGCAGGTTGGGCGACAGGAAGAGGACGCCGATTTGCCGCTGATCGCAATCCTCTCCAATACAAAGCCGTGCCTGTGACAGAATATGTTCTGGTTTACCGTAAGCGGACGGATTTATTGATTGATTGGCACATCCGTAATCATCCAGATAAAGATACTGTAGCTGCATCAAAGGTTAGCGATGATTACGAGCGTACAAATGTTTGGCGGATTCAACCCCGAACTAATTCTCAACATCCGGCGGCCTTCCCCTTAGAACTTGCTCAAAAGGTTATTAAATATTACTCCTTCAAAGGTGATGTAGTATTAGACCCGTTTGCCGGGTCGGGAACGGTAGGGGCTGCTGCCGCCAGCTTAGAGAGACGTTTTGTGTTATTTGAAATCAATTCTGACTATGTAGAGTTAATGCGCCAAGATGTGTCTTGCTGGCTGGGTGAGGCCAGTCGCAATGTTCTCTGCATAAACTGTTCTACCCCACCTCTTCCGCAACAGCCTTCTTTACTTGAACAAGATTGAGATGCCTGAAAAAGATAGATCATCCATTAGCGACCTCTTTCCAGAAAGCAGTCGCCTTCTTTTGACAGGAGGCGGGAAGGATTTTATAGAACGTATCGGCGTTGAGGCTACTCGCCGCGTCATTCACCATGTCATGATGGGTGAAAATCTTCGGCAGCAAACAGAGCCATTAACAAGGCGACGGGTTGCTCAGATTAGTGGTGCAAAGGAAATGACTGAAGCCGAAGAACAAATAGCCCCCTTCGAGGACGAGGAATAGTAAGGCAAGTCAAGTACAAAAAATTAAGACTAGAAAATTAGGTTGAATGCCGTCGCGCAAATCTAACAACTCATTCGACTCGACCGCTCGATAACATGGCTTTCATCCTTGATTATTGCTGCTCAAGTTGTATGCTGGCTCGCTCGCGGCTGGTCAGATTCGAGCGTTAGGCTTGTGAGCGGCAGGGTAGCGTTCAGTGACAACATGTCCGAAGGAGTTTTCTGATGAAAACATTGACGGCTGGGAAGAGGGGCGTGGCGGCGCACGCGGGATTGATGGGCAGGCGACGCGAGCGCCTGTTCTACACCGGCATGGCAGTCGCAATCGTGGCTACGGTCTTCGCTGGTTTTGCGCGCACCTATTACTTAAGAACCTATTTCGGCGCGCCGCCTCTTATGCCGCTCCTGCACCTGCACGGGATAGTGTTCACGTCATGGCTAGTGCTTTTCATCGCACAGACCACACTCGTCGCTGCAAAACGGATAGATGTTCATCGTCGGCTGGGAATCGTGGGTGGGGTGATTGCCGTGCTGATGGTCGTCGTGGGCGCTATAACAGCCGTAGTCAGGGCGAAGCAGGGAGCGGCTCCGACGGGTGATACTTCTCCTTTAGCATTTTTGGTGATACCGCTTGGCGACTTGTTGGTGTTTTCGATTCTGGTCGGGGCAGGCTTCTATTTCCGTCGTCGAGCAGACGTTCACAAAAGGCTGATGCTCCTTGCGACGATCTCTATCCTGGCCGCAGCGATTGCGCGGCTGCCTTTCGACCTTCTCAAAGCAGGCCCGCCAGCTTTCTTTGGCCTGACAGACCTCTTTATTTTGGCCTGCCTTCTCTACGACCTCATCAGGCGCAAGCGTGTACATCGCGCCACGGTGTTAGGCGGACTACTGATAATCGCATCGCAGCCCCTGCGCTTGATGATAGCGAGTACACACGCCTGGATAGCGTTTGCGACATGGCTGACTCAGTGGGTGTCTTAATGCACTGAGCGGGATGCATAACGACGGCAAGAGATTTGAGGACTAAGACAAACATTCCTCTGCTCTTTAATTTCAGACTAAACCGCTACCCGCCAATAGCATCTCTTTCCATCTTCGTGCCCGGCAAGGTATGTTGTATGCTTCTCGCTCGCGCCATCTAAATTCCTGCATTGGATATGACGAGCAACTGAATAATGAACGAGGGCACAGGCTTATGAGTATCAAACCGGGTTGGCGGGGTCGCGCCTATGAAGATTTTTCAGTTGGTGATGTTTTCCCTCATACGCTTGGCCGCACAATAACGGATGTAGACAATATCTGGTTTACGCTCCTGACCGTCAATCCGAATCCTATTCATTTCGATCAGGTCTATGCCGCCAGCACAGAGTTCAAGCGCATGCTGGTTGACTCGACCTTCACACTGGCGTTAGTCACAGGATTATCTGTCTCTGATCTCTCGCAGAATGCAATTAACCTGGGATGGGACGAGGTGCGACTGATGCATCCGGTCTTTGCCGGAGATACCCTGCATGCCTGGAGTCAGGTTCTGGAGGCGCGCGAATCGCAGTCGCGTCCCACAATGGGTATTGTGAAGGTCAAGACCACAGGCATCAATCAAGACGGAATTTCAGTGCTTGAGTTCAATCGAACGATAATGGTTTATAAGCGCGATCATATTCCGCAGGTCGTTATTCCGGGGATGCCTTCGCCCTAAAAGAGCGGGCAATGATAAACGCATCACGTGCTGAAATGGCTGGCTGGCAGTTGACTTCTCTTCCTGATGAGATTGAGAAGCTAACCACGCTTGAGGAATTGGACTTAGACCGCAACCTGTTGACTTCTCTTCCTGAATGGATTGGTCAGCTCAGTAATCTAAAATCTTTGAGCCTTTACAGCAACCAATTGACTTCTCTGCCGGAGTCTGTCTGGCAACTCAGAAATCTTCAGACATTGAACCTGGCGGAGAATCGTTTCTCTTCCATATCCGAGGGCATAGGGTATCTGACGAACCTTCAGATGCTTGATCTGGGCCATAATGAGATGGACTCGCTGCCTGATTCCATTGGAAATCTGCAAAGCCTGACTTTCCTCTATCTGAGCAATAATCATCTGGATTCTTTGCCGGAGTCGTGCGCGAAAATGAGCAGCCTCATCTACTTGAACATAACCGATAACAGGCTGGCTTCTCTCCGTGAGTTTACGGGCAGCCTGACACGCCTGATAGAACTCCGCCTCTACAACAATCAGATTTCTTTCATACCGGAAGCGCTGGGTCAATTAACAGAGTTGCGGGAACTGCATTTGATGAACAACCGGCTGGCGTCTTTGCCCGACTCCCTCGGCAACATGAGAGGGCTGCGTAGACTGGACTTGCAGGATAACAGTCTGGCTTTACTTCCTGAATCCCTGGGCAATCTTACAAATCTCACAGACTTGAATCTAAGAAATAACAGTTTGACGGCGCTCCCTGAATCAATAGGCGATTTAAGGAGTCTTCGCTATCTGGACTTGAGAGCGAATAGACTGGTTGATCTTCCGGCGAGGCTTGAAGAACTGCCCGCTCTTGAGAAATTGGATTTGAGATGGAACAAGTTATCTTCTCTTCCCGGTTGGACTCAAAAACTTGAGCAGCGCGGATGCACTGTTTTCAGATGAAGGACGAATATTTCGCGCGGAGGTTTTATGATGAAACGGGTCTATGCGATTTTGTGCATTCTGGGCTTTGCTCTGCCCTATTACTTCCTACTATCGTTCCTCTTATCTAATGGGCTGCATATCTCCCTTCTCATAAGCCGGATGTTTGCAAATCAAGTCTCATCATTTTTTGTGGCAGACGTAATCGTTTCATCTTTGGTTCTATGGGCTTTCATTTTTCATGAGACTCGCAGACATCAGATACGGCTCTGGTGGCTTTGCATCCTTGCAAATCTGGCCGTAGGCGTATCGCTGGGCTTGCCGCTCTTTCTTCTGTTAAGAGAATTTGAGCTTGATAGAGAAAGAGGCAGATAAAGCTTCGTCCGGGGCGCATAGCATTTTCGGCTCTCCCGGTTTACCTGCCATCCGCCATAACATTCAACCTTATCTCGTACTGCTTGATCTTCGAGTTCAGCGTGGTCACTTTCAGGTTGAGCAGCTTTGCTGCGCGCCGCTGGTGGCCGTTCGTGTGCGCCAGCGCTCTCTCTATCATGTCAATCTCGAAACGTCGCACTTCGTTGTAGAAGTCTATGCCGCCGCCCACGTCCAGGTCTTTGACTTCGCCCAGCGAGTGAAGCTCGCGCAGCAGTTGCACGGTCATCTGCCGCAGACTATGAACTTTGTCCGGGCCGATGCGAGATTCGTCTATCTTCTGCTCTACGTCGCTCTTCACCTCTACCAGATGATGAACACGTTGTTCCAGATTTGCTCTTGCCTCCATTTTACAACTCCTCCCAGACCGAATTTCTGATTTACAAACTGATGAATGCGCCCCGAACCCTATCTATTCGTTACGGGGCTTAGATTCGGCTGCGACCTCTTCATGCCCGCTCACTTCCGTGCCAAGCGTGATGCATCAGAGCGAGTATCGAACTCTCTACGACCTTTGTAGAAAGAGGTTCGTCCCCGAATTAACCCTGCGCTACTTATACGCAGATGGTTTTACGCACAGAGAAGTTTTGTGACGGAAGGGCTAAGCGGTGTGACGGAGCGGATTGAAAAGGGGACAGAGATGTGAAAGTGAAAAGTGATGAGTGATAAGTGACAAGAGGGTAAATGGTGAATGGAAGTAAAGCTTTTATCTATTCACCATTTACGATTAACGATTCACGGCTTTTCTCTTATCACTTATCACTCATCACTTATCACTTCTTTAGAATACTTTGCCCAGTGCTTCCTGAAGACGCTCGCGGTAGTTGCGCGAGAGCGTTAGCTGTGTGCCGTCGAGCAGCAGGATGTGGTATTCGCCATGAAACCAGGGCTGCAATTCCTGAATGCGGCTGATGTTGACGATGGAAGAGCGGTGTATGCGCAGGAACTTTTTCGGATCGAGCTTGCTTTCGAGATTGCTTATGGTCTCTCGTATGAGGTGCGATTTCTTGCCCGCGTGAACAGAGACGTAGTTGCCCTCGGCCTCTACCCAGTCAATCTCTTCCGTCTCCAGAAAGAAGATTCTGCCGCCGGATTTTATGACGAGTCGTTCCAGATAGTTCGATTCGGCTTTGAGACCTTCGAGAAATGAAAGTATGCGCTCGTTCAGTTGGCCGTTGCGCTCGCGCAGGATTTGCGCTTTGGCTCGACGCCAGGAGACTTCAAATCGCTCGCGGTCGAAAGGTTTCAGAAGATAGTCGAGCGCGTGTACCTCGAATGCGCGCACGGCGTACTGGTCATAGGCCGTGACGAAGATGACGTGCGGCATTGGCCCAACTGATTCCAGCGCTTCCAGAACCTCGAAGCCGCCGACCTCCGGCATCTGCACGTCAAGGAAGATAAGGTCTGGCGCGCACGCCAGTATCGCTTCGACGGCTTCGTGCCCGTTCACGCACTCGCCCACGACTTCAACGTCCGAGTCGCGCGCAAGCATCTCTCGCATCATGACGCGAGCCAGCGGCTCGTCGTCAACGATCAGGGTGCGAATATGCGCGGCTTCCCCCATCCCTTGGCCTTACCTTGTTTGTGACTGGTCTAAAGACTGCTGCGAGCGGCCACAATTATCCCTTGAACAAGGAACACCGCAAGGGCTTCTTTCGTGGCAAATAACTTCTGACGCTCTTGAGATTAAGAGACTAGCTCTGGCGTTGTCCGTTGTTGGCGGGAATCTCTATCGTGACGACCATCCCGCCCTCAGGCGCGTTCTCTATCACGAAGCTGTGCTCGGCTCCGTAGAGACGATCAAGCCGCTTCTGCGTGTTTGCCAAACCGAGTCCCTTGTTGAAAAGGCTCTCGACGCTACGGCCTGATGACAGGCCGGGGCCGTTGTCTCTAACACGAATACGAAGATGGCCGTCATGCTGTTTCGCCTGAATGTTGAGATGGCCTGTGGAGGAGCGCGGGGCTATGCCGTGGCGTATGGCATTCTCGACTATGGGTTGGAGTAGAAGGTTGGGAACTCTGGTTTCGAGCGCATGAGGATCAATATCCATTTCCGTAGTGAGGCGGTCTTGGAAGCGTATGCGCTCGATTTCAAGATAACATTTCAAAAACTCCATCTCCTGCTGGAGCGTCACCTCCTGCGTGCCTGAGTTCTCCAGAGTGAGACGCAGGAAATCGCCCAAGCGCGTTATCATGCGGCGTGCGGCCTCTGTGTCCCTGTTCAAAAGCGCGGAGATGGAGTGAAGAGTGTTGAAGAGAAAATGGGGATGAAGCTGCATTTTCAGAGCTTGCAGTTGAGCCTGAGAAAGCTGTGCCTCAAGCTGGGATGAGCGTAGCTCGCCCTGCCTGTAGCGCGTGTAATAGCTGAAGGCGTAACCGGCGAGCGCTATGAGCAGATAGATGCCGGTTGCTTCGCTGAAATTCTCTATTACGAAGCGCAGCAGCCTTACAAACAGGAAGGGGCGGCCTGCGCGATAGCCGTAATTCAAATAAAGAAGTATGTTCCCCAGCGCCGTTACCATCACGCTCAGGACTATGCTTACGGGAAGATGTATGAGCGCAACGCGCAGCCAGTTCTGGCGCTCTATGGGGAATCTACGGACGAGCCAGAGCACAAGGGGCGTGGCCGGAATCCAGACGTAGGCCCAGGTCATCTGTACGTAGAGCGCAGTGTAGAGCGGAACAGGGTCTTCAGTACGAAAGGCCGTGAAGTAATATTGTGCTGTGAAGACCAGACCTATGAAAGTCCATAGAGCGCAGACCAGCATGATCTGCCCCCACCAACGGTGCCACCAGCGCCTGACCCTTACACCTTCACCGTCGAAATCTATCTCTTCCATACTTTCGCTCTTTCAAAACATTTCCAGGCGCGTAAGGCATAGCGCAAGGAGATCGGAGACCGAGCGGTCTGGCAACTCTGGAGCGACTAAAACACTAAAGGATAGGATAACGCAACCCGCGATTAGGCGTCGGGTGGTGCGCGCCTAGCAACTGTTACGTGATGAAAGCGGCGCACACAGATACGAAGCGGCCTCGCGTTGTGACGAAACGGTCTTGAATGGAGATTGAATCCAGTATTCACCGCAGAGGACGCCAGGAATTAGCAAAGGAGTAAGCGTAGAGTATTCCAATGCTGCACAAGTCCACGCGGCCCTTTGCGTACCTCTGTGGCACCTCTGCGGTGAAATCTTTAAGATTAAAGAGCACCGATAATAGAAAGATTCAGCAATCTCTAATTCAGAAGAAGCGCGCCATCTCATTAGCTTTGCCTGACAAGTCCGAAAAGTATCAGCAGATATGTCCTATCAAAGTATTTATCTTTCTATACTCGTATTGCTTTATACTTGTCTCCGATTGGTAAAGCACGTACACTTTTTATGGGTATAAACACTTATGGCTGATGGAGGTCAGTCCGATGGAAGATAGCGAAGCCACAACTCAACCCATGCTGCAATCCATCCTTGAGCGAATCAACTCACTTGAACAGCACCTCAACATCAGGCTTGATCGGATTGAAAGTGAGGTCAAGCTTGTTCATTCGCAGACTCTGACCTTACGCGCTGACTTGAGTGAACTTCGCACCCAACTCAAACTCACCGCCTAAGAATTGAACTCGGTCTTGAGCCAACATTCCGGCAGCAGGACTTGTCGGGCAATGCCCATCTCATTTCACCTTAATGCTCGGTCGCGGACTGCACCGCGCGCAATTTCGTCCGCATCAATTCTGTAGCGCCTGATCTTCGTATGCAGCGTCGTCACTTTCATGCCCAGAAGACGTGCTGCCTGGCGCTGGCGGCCTCCCGTGCGTATCAGCGCGGAGAGTATCAGGTCGGATTCAAATCGGCGCACTTCTTCGGAAAGATTTATTCTGTTCTCCGCACCTTGGGCCGGAGTCCGGCTCAACGCTTCGACCTCTCTGAAGAGCGCGAGCGTCAGCACTTTCAGGGCTTCAAGCTTATGGCTCTGCGCTATCTCGGAAAGAGAAGCCTGTGCGCCACCGCCTCTCAAAAGGCACAAATTCGTGCGGGTCTCCGCGTCGCGCCCAAGCTCCTCGTCTCGTTCCGCCGCCAGGTCGAAACCTGTTTGATCTTCTAAATTGTCGTTAGAATGGTAGAGCATCCTTCGTGCCTCGGAAAACTTTCAGCCGATGATTCGAGACGGCTGAAAGTTTAGATGCGCGGCTTTGATGCGCGTAGAATTTTTGTGATGGAAAGGCTCAGGCTTGTGATGAACCGTGCGTGCGTGAGGCCGAGAGTTGCGCGCACGTAATGCCCTTGAATAGAATCTAGCGCCAAGAGCATGAGCAGCACAGAAGAGACAATCAACAGACCGGATCGCATAGCCATCATAGGCTGCGGGCACGTCGGCGCTACCAGCGCCTATTCTCTTATACAGCGTGGCGTGGCGCGTGAAGTAGTGATAGTTGACAGCGATGCGCGACGAGCGGAAGGCGAGGCTATGGACTTGCGCCATGCGGTTCCGCTCTCACGCCCCGTGCGCGTGTGGGGCGGAAGCTACGAGGAGGCCGCGCAGGCTGCAATCGTCGTCATAGCGGCGGGCGCAGGGGGGCGTCCGGGCGAGTCACGTCTTGATCTGCTGGGGCGCAACGTCGTGGTCGTGCGCGAAATATTGAAGCGCATGGCCGAAGCCGGGTTTGACGGGATAGTTCTGATGACGACCAATCCTGTGGACATACTCGCGCAGGTAGCGCAGGAAGAGTCAGGGCTGCCATCGGCTCGCGTAATAGGATCGGGCACAGTGCTGGACACGGCGCGGCTGCGCGCGATGCTGGGTGACGCGCTGGGTCTGGAAGCTCGCTAGA
>DATHJK010000506.1:0-8396 GCA_035316225.1 Pyrinomonadaceae bacterium | reverse complement strand
TTGCGCTCGAAGCCTACGCGCGGCGCTTGCGCGTTCTCACGGAAGATCACTACCACGGAAGACTCCTGCGCCGTCTCTGCCGCATGGGCATGAGCACGGGCGTGATGGACGGCGTGATAGAACTGGCACGAACGAACGAAGACCTCTACACGATTCTCTACAACACGATTTCCGGCAGCCACTCTTACCGCCACATCGCGCGCGACCTGCTGCGCACTGCTCTGCTCTGGAAGATGAGCGCGCTCACACTGAAGCGCGTGATGCGACCGGCGGGATGAAGAGTAAGGATGAAGGCAGCAACATGAGGGATGAAAGGATAATCATCAACTTGAGCATCTCTGTGCCGTAGATTCAACGCTGAGGAGAAACCTGCTTTTGAGCCACTTCTATTAACAGGCGCAAGGCTTCGTTGACTGCTCTGGCATCCGGAAAGACCGCCGCCACATCCGGCTCAAGCAAAACCAGGTTTGTGCCCTCTCGATAACGCTCAACATATTTACCGCGCACCCTGCCTTTCAACTGCGAAAAATCATACTCAGGTCGCAATTCATCATCTTCCATCTCAGTTTCGACTTTCTTCATAAAATTCTCTTTCTAAACGAGTAGGCTCTCGTGCGCTAATGATACGGACTGTCTCAACATTATCTGTATGCGATACAACAAGCATTCTACCTTTTTCTGACATGCCGATGATAACAAAGCGGCGTTCTTCTGACGAATGGTCAGGGTCATCAAAAGTGTCCGAGAGAACATCGCCGAAAACGGTAGCGGCTTCTTCAAAAGAAACGCCATGCTTTTCAAGATTGCCGGCAGCTTTGTTTTCGTCCCACTCAAATTGCACGGCTAAAATATAGCCGTTTTTCCTCTGCGTTGATAGATATTAGATTACTGACGTTAGTTTCCACCTCCAACACGGAACGGTATTAAATCCCCGAAAACCTTTCTAAAATTTTCAGACCTGTGCTATAGAAGCAGCTAAATTTCGCAAGGTCAAAACGGATTTCGTCGCTCGTGGGCGGAAATTGTCGAGGGGATGTCTTATAAACCTTATGCGGACTTGTCTACCTTTCAAAAAGATTAACGCGCGCATTTCAGCCATGGCGCTGATGTTCATGCTGCTTGCGGCTTGCGCCTCGGTCTCTTCCGCGCAGACGCAGAGGCCGCCGCGCCGCGACACGCAGTTGTGGAATGACGTGCAGTTGGCCGTGCCTTTGAGCAAGAAGGTTGATTTCGTGATGCTGGGTACGCTGAGACTGGGGAACAACATTCATCGCGGCGTTGACGAAAGAATCGGTATAGGATTCTCTTTCAAGGTCGGAAAATACCTGACGCTTTTCCCCAGCTACCTGCACATCTGGACTCATCCTTACGACAACCGCTTCGGTCTGGAGGATAGATTAACGATTGCGGCAACCGTGAGCGCGCCCGCTGGAAAATTCACCTTGAGCGACCGCAACCAGTTCGAGCGCAGATACCGCCAGCCGCAGGGCGATTCAACGCGCTACCGCAACCGTTTGCAGGTTGCGCACCCGTTTAAAATTAATGGCACGCAGTTCAACTGGTTCGTGGCCGACGAGGTATTCTACGATTGGAGCGTGAACGACTGGGTTCGCAACCGGTTCACCGTGGGAGCGAGCCATAAATTCAACAAGCATTTCACGGGCGACCTCTATTATTTAAGACAGAATGACGGGCGCACCAACCCCGGCGACATTCACGTCATAGGCACTACGCTCAGATTCCACATGTAGCATCAACCGCGCCTGCCGATTAATCCGCAAGCGCCACGGATGAATTTCAGGGAGAAAGTTTTCGATGCAATCGAGCGCCATTACAGTACCGGCGAAGCGAAAGCGAAAAGCTTTGCGTGTAGGGTCTGTTATGACAATCTTCGCGCTGCTCGTCTTCAGCAGTTGTTTGCCGAAATCGTCAACAGGCATAGGCGCACGCAATATCACCGTCTATGGCTTTTCGGTGATGAAAGAGTCGCTTGAGAGAGTAATCTTCCCGGCTTTCGCGGCGAAATGGAAGCAGGAGCATGGCGAGGACGTTCACTTCACTTCATCGTTTGCAGGCTCTGAGACGGTCACGAATCAAATCCTTCAAGGCGTGGGCGCGCACATCGCAATCCTTTCGATAGAGCGAGACGTTGATCGACTTGAGCAAGCAGGCATGGTAAGAGCAGACTGGCGCAATCTTCCGTATAACGGGATAGTCAACAAGACGCCCTTCGTCATACTCGTGCGCAAAGGCAACCCGAAAGGCATACACGATTTCGCAGACCTTGCGAAGCCCGGCGTTAAAGTCATTCATCCAGACCCTGCAAGCTCAGGCGGCGCGCAGTGGTCAATCCTCGCCATATACGGTTCGGAGATTATTAAGGCGCGGAAGCAGCATGAAGCTGAGACGGAAGGAAACCCGGCGGTTTCAGATTCAGCGAAGGCGCGCGCATTAGAGCTACTGAAAGCCGTCTGGAAAAATGTGATAGCGACGCCAGGTTCCGCGCGAGAGGCACGCACGCAGTTTGAGACGGGCTACGCCGACGCGCTGATTACGTATGAACTGGACGCGCTCCTGATGAAGCAGGCGGGCGCAGACGTGGAGATAGCTGTGCCCGAATCTACAATTTTCAGCGAACACCCTGCGGTCGTCATTGACCGTAACGTTTCGACAGCCGAGCGAGCGGTAGTCGATGCGTTCATGCAATACCTTTGGAGCGACGAAGCACAACGCGCCTTTGTTCAATATCACTTTCGCTCAATCACAACCGAATCGCTAAACGAAAACAACACGGAGTTCGCACAGATTAAGATACCTTTCACGGTCGCAGACCTTGGCGGCTGGGCTAAAGCTTATCCAGACATCATCGAACACGTCTGGCGCGATCAGGCGCAGAAGAACCGTTAATCGTAGATCGTGAATCGTAAATAGAAAAAGCTAACTACGAAAGCTCTTAACCTCTATTCACGATTTACGATTCACTATTCACGGCCTTTAACATATGAGCACAGCGTTTCCATCAATGCGGCATGTGCGTGGGTTCGACGTGGTGCGCCCGTTGAGCATCACGACCTTGATAGCCATTATGCTGCCGCTCGTGTTGCTGCCGCTCGCCTCCATCTTCATCTTCGGGACGAGCAAGGGGCTGGGGAGTTTCTGGGCTGCGCTGACTGCGCCGGAAGCGCTCTTTGCTTTGCAGCTTTCGCTGGTGACGAGCTTCTGGGCGACCGCTTTCAACGTGCTGTTCGGGCTGTTCGCGTCTTACGTTCTCTCGCGCCACAACTTCTGGGGCAGGAACGCAATCATCGTAACAATCTCGCTGCCGACGGCTATACCGACTGCTGTTGCGGGCTTCGCGCTGCTGCTGCTGTGGGGGCCGTATGGAACGCTCGGCAGATTGATAGCGCCGCACGGCGTGCAGATAATGTTCACGGCATGGGCTATAATCCTGGCAAACATCTTCGTCACGTTTCCGCTGGCGTTCGGTGTGATTAAGCCTGTGTTTGATACCATGAGCCGTTCGCTCGAAGAGGCATCCGCGACTATTGGCGCGACCAGATGGCAGACATTCTGGTACGTGACGCTGCCTAGCCTTAGAGGCGCGATTGTGACGGGCGCGCTGCTGACATTCGCGCGAGCAGTTGGCGAGTTCGGCTCGACGATTCTCGTCTCCGGCAATCTTGCTATGAGAACGCAGACAGCGCCGCTCTACATATTTGCAAAATTCAACGAGGGACAGGTAGAAGCTGCGAACGCAGTGGCAATCGTGCTGGCTCTGCTTTCGTTCTTTATCTTCAGCATACTTTTCTTCGCGCGCGACTGGCTGGACACGGATTGAGGCAGGGGCGACTCTATGCGGCCTGAAGAGATAACAACCATCTTCGGTAATGATGCGGGAGGCAGCGCGCCGGAAGGCGAGCGCGTGCAGGCTGCGGCTGCGGCAAGCCTGCGCTCGATTAGTAAAAAATTTAAGAAAGCGGTCGTACTCGAAGATATAGACTTCGACATGGCTGAGGGCGAATCGCTGGTTCTTCTTGGCGCATCTGGAAGCGGCAAGACGACCATCCTGCGAATAATCGCGGGGCTTGAAGAGCCTGATACCGGGCGCGTTATTCTTCACGGTAAGGACGTGACGGAACTACCCGCCAGAGAGCGCGGCGTCGGCGTAATCTTTCAGAGTTATGCGCTGTTTCCGCGAATGACGGTTGAGAAAAATATTGGCTACGGGTTACGCATACGAGGCCGCTCGCGCAAGGAGATTAAGAAAAAAGTTGACGAGTTGATTGAGTTGGTCGGCCTCGAAGAGCATCGCAGGAAATATCCTTCGCAACTGTCAGGCGGCCAGCAGCAGCGCGTGGCGATTGCGCGCACGCTCGCTTACAAGCCGCAGGTGCTGCTTTTCGATGAACCGTTCGGCGCATTGGACGCGCAGACCCGCGTTCGTCTCAGACGTGAGATTCGCGCGCTTCTGAAAAGAATCAACGTGCCAGCGCTTTTTATCACGCACGATCAGGAGGAAGCGCTTGAGCTTGGAGACCGCATAGCGGTGCTCAACGCCGGGAGGCTTGAGCAGATTGGCACGCCCGACGAAGTTTACAATCGCCCGGAGACTGAATACGTCGCTACATTCCTGGGCGCAGCGAACCTGCTGCTTGGCGTCGTCAGTCGCGGCGATGTAGAGATAGGCACGGCCATCATCCCTGCTCCCGTCGAGACCGCGCGCTTTCGTGAAGGGCAGGCCATCAAGCTCGTCTTTCGTCCTGAAGATGTTCACATAAGCAAGACGGGCGATCTTCCAGACGGCTGCCGTCGTCTGACGAACGGCGTGATTGAAGAGATTCGCTTCGTGGGCGCTTACGAGCGGCTGACATTGCGTCTGGATTTAGTCGCGCGCCAGCCGTCCGAGGGCGAGCCTGTGCTTTACAACGTCGCGCTCGCCGGGCGCGAAAAGAGAACGGGCGTTCCCATAGTAGCCACACGCCCGAAGCCCGAAGCCAACGCGAATCTGCTCAACGTGGGCGACCGCGTGGCCGTAGGTCTGACAGCCTTTCGCGTTCTGGCAAACTACACACTCGCCTCAGAGCGCTCCGGGCGCATGGTGACGCGCTGAAGCGGGGGTTATTCATTGCTTGAGTATAGTGAGAAAGGGATTTCACTACCGCAGCCGTTGAGTACGCTGAGATTGCACCGAAGAGGAATTTCAAATCTGAAATCTCAAATTTGAAATTAAAAAATCTTCTCTGTGCTTCCTCAAAAATTTCATTTAAGGAGTTGCTTTCATTGAGTACACCGAATCAACAGATGGGGCCGTCGCCCCAACTCTTCTTCGACACAGTTAATGCTTACCAACGCTCTGCGGCCATCAAAGCGGCCATAGAGCTTAATCTTTTCACGGCCATCGCTGAGGGAGCGGAGACTGCGCAGGCGCTTGCCCAAAAGTGCGACGCTTCCGAGCGCGGCGTCCGTGTTCTTTGCGACTACATGGCAATCAACGGCTTTCTCATCAAGCAAGACGGGCGATACAAGCTCACGGAAGACTCCGCCGTCTTCTTAAATCGCAACTCGCCCGCTTACATGGGCACGGCTGTAGAGTTCCTGCAAAGCCCCACGCTGATGGACGCTTTCAAAGATATGACGACCACCGTGCGTAAGGGCACGACCATCATGCCGGACGAGGGAACCGTATCGGCTGAGAATCCTGTCTGGGTGAAGTTCGCGCGTGCGATGGCTCCCATGATGATGATGCCTGCGCAGGCTATGGCGCAGATAGTTGAGATTGATCCAGACAGGAAAGTTAAAGTTCTTGACATAGCAGCAGGCCACGGCCTCTACGGAATCACGCTGGCGATGTCGCACCCGAACGTCGAAGTCATGGCTCTGGATTGGCCGGGCGTGCTGGAAGTTGCGAAGGAGAATGCGGAGAAGATGGGCGTGGCCGACCGATTCAGCACGAAGCCGGGCAGCGCGTTCGATGTTGATTATGGCAGCGATTACGACATGGTTCTCTTAACAAACTTCCTGCACCACTTCGACCCGCCTACGTGCGAGAAGCTTTTGAAGAGAGTTCACAACGCGCTCGCCGCCGATGGCCGCGCCGTCACGGTCGAGTTCGTGCCCAATGAAGATCGCGTCACGCCGCCCATGTCAGCGAGTTTTAGTCTTATCATGCTCGCCTCCACGCCCGGCGGCGACGCCTACACCTTCCGCGAGTTCGAGAAGATGTTCGAGCACGCAGGGTTCAAACGAAGCGAGTTGCATCAACTCGCGCCCTCGCCGCAGCAGTTGATAGTTTCGTACAAATAAGAGTTGCGCGAAGGAAAAGTAGTGAAGTTACAGAAGGGCGGGACTGCTTCCGCCCTCTTTTCATTTGACGCGCTTCGCCTGCTGCGCTTAGATTCTTCTTAAAAATCCTGAGAGGGTTTCAAGGGGAAGTCTGCGTGTCCGAGCTTTCACACATCATACACAGCCTCTGGTTTCAGCTAGCGTCAATCGTCATCATTGCGACCGTGCATGGCTACGCGGCAGCGTGGCTTGCTATACGCATGCTCTTTCGCCCCTATAATCCGGTTAAATTTCTGGGCGTGACCGTATGGCCGCAAGGGATGATTCCACGCCACCGTGACCGCCTGGCGCAATCCATAGGGCGTGCGGTCGGCAGTGAACTCGTCTCGCAGGAGACTGTATTCAACGCGCTGTTTGAGAACGATTTCTTCCGCCGCAAAGTGGGCGATTTCGTTCAGAATTACACGGATGAGTTGCTCGGCTCGCGCTACCCTTCATTTATAGAAGCCCTGCCTGCGGGCGCGCGCGTCCCCGTGCTTGACACCATCAGCGCGCTTCAACTCCGTCTGGCCGAACACATATCGGCAACGCTTCGCAGCGAAGAGACGGCTGCTGCGATGGAGCGGTTTGTTGACGTGCGTGTTGACGACATCCTTAGTCGAAAGCTGAACGAGACCATAGGTGATGAAGGCTTCGATAAGTTTCTTGACTTCGTGGAAGAGCGCTTTCGCGGTCTCGTCACGGAAGAGAATTTCACGCGGAAAGTGCGCGAGTTCGTGGGCAGCCGCCTGGACGAAATCGCAAACAGCCAGACGACGCTCGCAGAGATGCTGACGCCGAACACTGTGGCGATTGTAAAGGAGCGCGTTGACCAGCAACTGCCGCCCATCGTTCACGAACTTGCAGATTTGGCGACAAGCCGCCAGACTCGCATGCGCATAGGCGGACTCATCAAACACGAGGTTGACGACTACTACGCTCAACTCTCCTTCTTCAAAAAAATCTTCATCTCGCGCGACCGAATACACACGGAGGTTGACGATCTGGTGAACAAGACGCTGCCGCGCCGTGTGGAAGAGTTCTTGCTGGGCGACGCATTCGAGCAGCAGGCAGAGCTTTTCCTGAACACGACGATTGACGGCGTGTTGGCGCGTCCCATTAACCAGCTTGTGGGGCAGATTGCGCCCGACAAGCTTCAGATAATCAAAGACCAGATTTCCGACCGCCTGCTGGCGTTCGCGCAAAGCCGGGAGCTTTCAACTTCCGTCTCGGCCTACGTGACGGATGCCATGCACCGCGTGCGCCCACACTCTTTGCGCGCGATTCTGCAAACGCTCAACCCGGATTCTGCTGAGAGAGTCAAAAGTTTTCTGACGAAAGGAGTGCTGGCGATAATCACGCGCGACGAGACGGCGCGAACCATCAATGCGATCTTGAGCGCGCAAGTCGAAAAGCTTCTTGTTACACCTATTGGACGCTTGGGTGATCACGTGCCGGATCACGCGATGCTAACCGCAACGGCAGCGCTCACCGACCGCATAGTCGAAGCGGCGCGAGAACGTCTGCCGACCGCTATTGCGGAGTTCGACGTTGGCGGCATTGTGAGAAAAAAGGTTTCGGAATACCCGCTCGGAAAACTGGAAGAGCTTGTGCTCTCTGTAGCAGATCAGCACTTGAAGAAGATAGAGATGTTCGGCGCTGTCATAGGTCTCTTCATAGGAATCTTTCAGGCCTTCTATTTCTGGTACTTCGCGCACAGATGAAAGGAGGGATGAGGGATGAGGGCGGAGGGATGAGATGGATTGAGCCAATTGCGTGTTGACGCCATTACTCCTTCTTATTTCATCCCTCATCCTTCATCCCTTCTGTCATCCCTTCAATATTTCGGCACGCTGGGGTCAACTTCGTCAGACCATGCGGTGATGCCGCCTTTCAGATTTATCAATCTGCCTTGAAACCCTGCGCGTTTCAATGCATCAATAGCTTTCGCGCTGCGCACGCCTCCCTTACAATGCACGACGGTTTCGCGCGACGGGTCAATCTCGGACATTCGGTTGACCACTTCGCCCAGCGGGATGAGTTGCGTGCCGGGTATGCGCGCTATCTCGTATTCA
>DATHJK010000505.1:0-7372 GCA_035316225.1 Pyrinomonadaceae bacterium | reverse complement strand
CATAGGTAAAGCCTCCAAAGCTTTGGAAAACCCTTGTCTCTTTAGAGCCACGAGGAAAAAGCGCTTTCGGTCGCCGGAAAAGATTACGGTTCACCTTATCTCTTTTCCTACATCGAAAGGCGTCCTCTTTCGGAAACGCGGCTAAGTTTTTTTGCCAGAAGGGAGCGCCGAGAAGGCTTAAGGAGTTAAAGTTTCTGCTTTAAGGCCATCTTCATGCGCGCCCCAGTTGGATGCCGCCGTGCGCCAGCAGGTTGCGCAAAGCTTCCTGAAAGAAAGCAAGCCGAAATCCGGGCGTGCTGAGAGCCAATTCGCTATGGCGCTTCCCCTATCCTTTATAACCTCTTGCTAGCCTCTCTGGTCTTTCGCCCATTATAGACCCGCACCGAGTAGAAAAGCTAAAGATTGCGCGCATGCGCCGTAGCATGTTACATTCCGAGATGCCCAGTTCCTTCCTCGTCACACGGGTTTCCGCAGAAGCGAAAGAATGAAGCGGCAGCAGGAGAAGATAAAGGATTTAGTCGAACCCCAGGCTTTCGACGAAGTGCAGAGCTATGCGAGCGAGCCTGCACGCGCTCTGGCCGCCTATCGCTTTACGGACGCGACCTCTGACCTTCTTGGCCGTTGGCTCGATGCGCTCGCAGACCTGCCCAAAACGCGCGGAGCGGCACGCTCTCTAGCCGGTTTGCGAGGCGTCGGCAAAAGCCACACGCTCGCGGCTTTCGCTGCGCTCTGCTCTCTGCCGGATCTGCGTAACTCAATCCCGGATGCTCACGTTGCCACGAGCGCGCGCCGCCTGCTCAACCGCGCTTACGTCGTAGCTCATGTAGAGCGCGGCACGCGCGGCTCTTTGCAGGATGAGATAGCGTCTGCGCTGGCGTCTGCGCTCGGCGGCACTGAAGCCGAATGGATAAACGAGCCGGCGATGATGCTCAACCAGGCGGCGCAAATGGCCGACGGGCCGCTTGTGATGATAATCGACACGACCTGGGGAAGAGAGACGCGCGTTCGCCGCAACGATGGCTCAGTCCTTAGCCAGATAGCTTCGGTTGCAGAGCAGGCAAGCGTCTTTATTGCCCTTGCGCTAGACGACGACATAGAGGGGGCGGACGGCGCGAACGTCTCGCTCTCAGGCTCTTACCAGATTGACTATCTTGACCCGGAACATCTTTATCACATAGCGGACACGCACCTCTTTCATAAAACACAGCAGTCACGCGCGGCGCTACACGACATCTATACCTCTCTGCGAACGGCTATACCTAGTTTTAACTGGAGCGAGCCGCGCTTTACTGCCGTCTATCCCGTTCACCCGCTCGTCGCCGAGGTAGCTCCAGCCGTCAGACTCTATGCGCCTACGTTCGCCTTCCTGCCGTTCGCGGCTATGGCAGGCGCTCGCGCAACGAATCGCCCTGCGCGCTCGCTCATAGTCCTGGACGAAGTGTTCGACCGCGCCGAGTACGACCTGCGCAAGTCGGACGCGCTAAAGGAAGCGTTCGCGGCTTACGATTCGCTTTCGGCTCAATCAATCGCACAGCTTCCCATCATGGAACGGCTTCCGGCTAAGCTCGCACTAAAAGGACTTTTCATTCTTTCACTGGACGGGCGCGGGGCTACGGCGCGCGAGCTTTCCGCAGGGATGCTGCTTCACACGGAGTCGGATCACAAAGAGGCCGTAACGCGAATCGAGCGTGTGCTGGATCAGATTTTCGCCGGAGCGCCCGTAGGCACTTATTCGCGTGGCAAGGACAGCACGGGAGATGTGCGCTACAGGTTCGAGATAAGCGCAGCCGCGGATTTCGATACGGCGCTGCATCAATCAGCCGAGCAGATCACTTTAGACGGTTCCGTACTCTATGATCTTCTCTTTGCTGCCGCGCGTGCACGCTTTGCAGACTGGCCGCTCGTGGATGATGAAGGCAGAACTGTTGATGCTGCCACCTTCAGCCTGATGTGGCGCGGGACGGCGCGCACCGGGCGCTTCATCTGGGGCGACGGCGCGCGCGCTGATAACGAGACGGCACAGGATGGAAACGAGCGCTCTGAACGGGACGACTCTGAAATGGCGCGTAACTCTTCTTCGCAAGGTGAGGGCGCGCTCGACTGGGAAGTGTTGATGCCCGCGCCTGAGTGGAAGAGCGTGAAGCAGAATGCAGGGGCTTCATCAAGGAGCGTGATTGAGGGAACGGATTCTTTGACGCGCGCAATCTGGCGGCCTGCGAAGATAAGAGCTGAAGAGGCAGAGAATCTGCGTCGCCTCATTGCGCTCAGAACGGACGCGAACCTGCTTGCAAATTTCGGCGAGACGGCGCGCGCAGCCGAGCGCACGCACGCTTCTCTGGCCGAGCGCCTCTGGTCGCGCCTGTATCTGGATGAAGGAGTCTTCGTAACAAAGGATGCGACGCGGCAGTTGACGCATGAAGCGCGCTCTGCTTCGACTCTTTCCAGTCTGCTTGCTCTGATGGAAGCGCCGCTGTTGGACGCTACTTATCCAGAGCACCCGCATTTCACAGAGCCTTTGCGCGAAGGCGACGCCGCGCATCTGGTGGGCGATTTCTTCAGCGGCGCTAATCAGGGCGATGCCGAGGCGCAAAAGCTTGCGCGACTTTTCGCTGCGCCGCTCGGGCTTGCGGCCATGCGCGGCAACTCCTACATCCCAGAAGCTGGCGATCAATCGTTGCAGGTCGGCTGGGTGCGCGAAGTGCTTGCGCTGACAGAGAGCGCGCAGGGCGAGACCGTTCCGCTCGAAACTGTTTACGCACGTCTGAAGGAGAGGCCATTCGGATTGCAGCGCGAGGCTCAGTACCTGATTCTGGCCGCGCTCGTTGCGCAGCGCCGCGTAGAGTTAGTCACTTCCACAGGTGACCGCATCACGCGCCGCACGCTTGACCGCGCGCTTCGCTGGGATCAGGTGGCGGGGTTAGCGCGCCCTGCGACCAGCTTGCTGAGCGATGAAGGGCTTACCGTTTGGGCGCGATTGCTGACGGGTCACATTCAACTGCAATTGACAGCCGAAGACGGCGCGCGCGAGACAGTGCGCGCGGAGCTTTCTAACTGGCTGAGCGGCTGGCGCGACGAAAACCTTCTTGAAAAATTCAGCGCGTTGCCCGATGGAGGCTTGACGACGCGCACGTGGTCGCTGGCGGCTGTCGTGCGTAAAAGTTTCAGCGTCGTCGCGGATGCGCTCGAAGCGGAGCGCGCCGGTACTATCTCGCTTGAAGAGGCTTTGCAGCGTGTGGCCGATGCTTTCGGAGATTCCGAGGAGCAGTTTGCGCGCGCCACAGAGCAGTTGGCCCAACTGCGTAGTTATACGGAAGAACTGGATGCGCGCGAGCGTGCGCTGGATTATATTGCGTTCGCCGAAACGACTTCCGTTGACGAGATAGAGCGTGCGCGGCGCGAGATACTTTCAATTGCAGAGGACGTACACAGTTTTCTAGATCAGGAGGCGGTCAACCGGTTCACACTACTGTGGCAGGCTTTTCACGAGCGCTACATAGAGCATTACACGACGCATCACGACGAAGCCGTTGGCCCAATGGTGAAGCGCGCTGATGTGGACGAGCTTCTGCGCGGCGAAGATTTTCGGGAGTTCGAAGCGCTCTCGCAGCTATCGCTGCTGAACCAGCAATACTGGGACGAGGCTCTAGCGTTGATAGAGCGCGCGCGCAGCTCGCAATGCAAGCTGCCCGTCAGAGAAATTCTGGACACAGAGCCGTCTTGCCCATGCGGCTTTCGATTGGCACATGCTGGCGAATTCAGCCGCGTGCGCGAGGAGTTGGAAGAACTCTGTGCGCGCGGGCACGCTTCATATCGTCGCGCTCTCTCGTACCTGAGCCGCAATCTGGCAATCTCGCTCGATGCTATTGCCAGGAACGAGACGGACGAAACGGCCAAGCAGAACGCGCGAAAGCTTTCGGTGGCTTTTGCCGGAAGCAATGTGCCGGAGCATTTCACCCTTGAAGATGTACGGCTGATTGAGCGTGCTGTGGCGAGAATGACTGCGCCGCCGCTGGTGCGCGTGCGCGTGCCTGCGGGCGATTATGGTATGTTGACGCGCGAAGAGTTGCGCGCACGCCTTGACCAGTGGACGGAGGAGTTGCCGGACGAACCGGCGCTGATAGAAGTCGTCGCCGAAGATGAGAAGAGTGGCACGTAAAGCTGTAAGGGTAAATAGGGAAGAGGGGAAGAGGGGAAAGGGGCGCGTCAAGAACCCTGTTCCCCCTTTTTCGCGTCCGCGCCCCTTTGCTGAAAGACGAGAGCCTACCGTCTCCATCATCGGAGCAGGAAGATTGGGAACGGCGCTGGGCTTCGCGCTCGCGTCGTGTGGGTATTCGATTGAGGCAGTCGTCGCGCAGCACCTCAAACACGCGCGCAGGTCTGCACGATTGATTGGCCCGGACATTCGCGCGCTCACTTCCAAACAACTAGACTTACTTCCCGCAAGCGATATTCTTTTCATCACGACGCCCGATGACGCGATAGAATCTCTGGCGGAACATCTCGCCGCGTCTCTGCCGAAACCGGGTAAGCGTGTTCGCACGGCTCTGCACGCGAGCGGCGCATTGCCTTCAAGTATCTTGCGCCCTTTGCGTGAAGTCGGATTCCGAACCGGCTCGATGCACCCGCTGGTCGCTGTAAGCAGCGCGGCTTCGGGCGCAGAGAGTTTGCGCGGCGCGTTCTTCTGTCTTGAAGGCGAGCGCGAGGCTGTGCGCGTGGCGCGCCGTGTTGTCGGGGATTTAGGCGCAAAAAGTTTTTCTATCGCCGCGCGCGACAAAGCGCTTTATCATGCTGCCGCCGTCGTGGCTTCAGGCCACACGGTCGCGCTCTTCGACATTTCGACGGAGATGCTCAAAGCGTGCGGGTTGAGTGGAAGAGAGGCGCGCAGCGTGCTCATGCCGCTGTTGCGAAGCACGCTCGAAAATCTTGCGACGCGCACGCCCGCGCGAGCGCTCACGGGAACATTCGCTCGCGCAGACGCCGCAACGGTTCGCAAACATCTGGCGGCGCTTCAATCTCTGCGCTCGCGCGACCCGCTTGCGGCCTACGTGCTGCTCGGTCAGCGTTCTCTTCAACTGGCGAAAGAGAGCGGCGCGGACATAGAACCTTTGGAAGAGATTATGAACTTGCTGGAAGCAATCAAGAGGTAAAGAAGCGTGGGCAAACCCACCTTCCTGACCTGTGAGACATTCATAGTCGAGTTGTTTGTTTGAACCGCTCAAGCCTATTAACCTCGCAGTCAGGAAGGTAGGCTTGCCCACGCTCTTTCCGGTCTCTACTTTAGCTGCTTGCGCGTTGCGCGACTTTGGCGTTAGAGTTCAGACCATCACGCCCCCTAAAATTTCTGTCGAAGGATTTCGATAAACCAAAGATGCAGAACACACCAAGTGCCAGTTACAGCCTGACTTTGCGCGTGAAGCTGTCTACACGCCCCGGAATGCTGGGCGAAGTTACGACCGTTATAGGTCATGCGGGCGGCGACATCGGCGCAATAGATATTGTTAGCGTAGGCGCGGATCACATCGTGCGCGACATAACTGTGCAGGCCGGTTCGGTCGAACACGAAGATCAAATCGTCAGCGCCGTCAGCGACATTGACGGCGTGGATGTCATAAACGTCTCGGACAGAGTTTTTCTGATGCACATAGGCGGCAAGATAGAGGTCGTCTCGAAGATGCCTCTAAAGACTCGCGCAGACCTTTCGATGGCATACACGCCCGGCGTGGCTCGCGTCTGCGAGGCCATACACAAAGACCCTGAAAAAGCTTTCACGCTGACGATTAAGAAGAACACCGTCGCGGTCGTTACAGACGGAACGGCTGTTCTGGGACTTGGCGACATAGGCCCGGCTGCGGCCATGCCAGTGATGGAAGGCAAGGCTATGCTCTTCAAAGAGTTTGCTGGCGTTGATGCTTTTCCGATCTGTCTGAGCACGAAAGACCCGGACGAGATTGTTCGCACTGTGAAGATGATTTCTACAGCGTTTGGCGGAATCAATCTGGAAGACATCTCAGCGCCCAGATGTTTCGAGATTGAAGAGCGATTGAAAGAAGAGTTGGACATCCCTGTCTTTCACGACGACCAGCACGGCACGGCAGTGGTAGTCCTGGCCGCGCTCATCAACGCCTTGAAGATCGTAGGCAAGGAGATGGACAAGGTTAAGGTTGTGGTCAATGGAGTGGGCGCGGCGGGCGTAGCCTGCACGAAGATAATCATGGCGGCGGGTGTGCAGAACGTCGTAGGGTGCGACCAAAAGGGCGCGTTATACAGTGGCCGCACGGAGCACATGAACTGGATAAAGGACTGGTACGCGCGAAACACCAATCCCAATAATGAGAAGGGAAGTATTCACGATGTGATTCAGGGCGCGGATGTGTTTATGGGATTGAGTGTGCCGGGCGTAATAAATGTTGAAGATATAAAGAAGATGGCAGACAAGCCTATTGTCTTTGCAATGGCGAATCCGATTCCTGAGATAATGCCGGAAGAGGCTGCGCCTTACGTTGCGGTGATGGCTACGGGACGCTCCGACTATGCCAACCAGATTAACAACGTGCTCTGTTTTCCGGGCATCTTTCGCGGCGCGTTGGCCTGCCGCGCTTCGCGCATCAACGAGGAGATGAAGGTTGCTGCGGCGCACGCCATAGCCGGAATCATCACGGAGAGCGAGCTTCATCCCGAATACATAGTCCCTTCTGTCTTCGACAAGCGGGTTGCTGAGGCCGTTGCGCACGCAGTAGAAGAGGCTGCGTATCAAACGGGCGTGGCGCGCCGCGAGCGAGTTGATATGGAAGGAACGATGTAGAGCAGGGGAAAGATTAAAGACTTATGAGCGAGGAAAGAACCGAAAAGATTTGCGCGCACGGCGTCTGCAACTGCGTGGCTACGGAAGGCAGCGATTATTGCAGCCCTTACTGCTCTCAGGTTGGCGAGCGCACGAACAACGTAGTGGAGCATGACGAAAACCAGGTAATCGTCTGCGACTGCGGCCACCCGACTTGTGTTGGCTAGGCAAGATTTATTGCTGGCATCATTAGAATCGGAAGGGTAGAATCAAGGCAGGGATTGAATTAACGAGACAAATATATGGCTGAGAAATCTGACATCTTGAGAGGCGACATGCAGGAGCAAGTGCCCGCAGCTAATCGTCCAACGCTCGAAGAGGTTCTCAGCGCACTTCGCCGGTTGCGAGAGATTGGCGAAAAACTACCTCCTGTTGATGCTGCCGCCGTCATACGTGAGAGCCGAGACTTAGCAGGACAGGGTTCTCGCTGATGGTCGTCATTGATGCCAATATGCTTGTCGCTCTGGTGAGCGGCGACACACGCGGTAATCAAGTCCTCCAAAGTTTTACAGACTGGCTCAACCACAACGT
>DATHJK010000504.1:0-20881 GCA_035316225.1 Pyrinomonadaceae bacterium | reverse complement strand
CGCGGTGCGCAACGGGTCTACCCGTAGTTACAGAAGTGATGAGCACAGAGGATGTGGAAGTGGTTTCGGAATACGCAGACATGCTACAGGTGGGCGCACGCAACATGCAGAATTTTTCGCTGCTGAGAAAACTCGCACGCCAGCCTCGCCCCATCCTGCTCAAGCGCGGGCCGTCCGCGACCGTGAAAGAATGGCTGCTCGCCGCAGAGTACCTGCTGGCGGGCGGCAACCCTGACATAATCTTGTGCGAGCGCGGCATCAAGACGTTCGAGACCGCAACGCGAAACACGCTGGACCTTGCTTCTATAGCTCTAGCAAAAGAGCTTTCACATCTGCCGGTCATTGCCGACCCGTCGCACGGCACAGGCGTGCGCGCTCTCATTCCTGCGGCTTCACGTGCCGCGCTCGCCATAGGGGCAGATGGATTAATAATAGAAGTTCATCCGTGCCCGGAGCGTGCGCTTTCAGATGGCCCACAGTCGCTCGACCCGGCAGGCTTTGCCGCTATGATGAAGGCGCTCTGCGAGCCGTTTCGTAAAATGGCTGCACAGAATGATGCTGTGAAAGCAGCTTGAAAGGTATGCTGACCAATATGAAGTGGAGGCGTGTGACGGTCGTGGGTTGCGGGCTTATGGGCGGCTCGTTCGCTCTGGCCTTGAGACGGTATTCTCTTGCGGAAAGAATCGCGGGATGGGATGTCTCAACCGGTGCGCTGGATGAAGCGTTGCGGCTTGATGTGATTGACGAAGTGGACGAAGCGTTCGGCGCTGGCGGTGTTTCCGATTCAGACCTCATTTATCTGGCGATGCCCGTCGGTGAAATCATAAAGTTCATGGGTGAGCATGGTAGTCGAGTTAAAGATGGCGCTGTTATCACGGATGCCGGAAGCACGAAGAAGGAGATTCTAAATGCGGCGCGTGTGCATTTATCGAAGGAGAAAATTTTCGTCGGAGGGCATCCGGTAGCCGGAAGCCACTTGCGTGGGACAGCGCACGCTCGTGCCGAACTCTTCACTAACGCGCCTTACATCCTCGTTGATGATTCGCGCGCGAACGAAAAATCTCTGGCGGCTGTCAAACAGACGCTCGAACTAATTGGAGCGCGAGTGGTGTTGATGAGCGGCGAAGAGCACGACCATACAATGGCGCTCGTGAGCCACTTGCCCCAACTGTTATCGAGCGCGCTCGCCAAAACGGTATCAAGTCGGCCTGATGCGCAGACGCTTCTGGAAGTTGCGGGCACGGGCTTTCGTGACATGACGAGGCTGGCGGAAAGCTCTTGGGAGATGTGGCGTGACATCTGTAAGACGAATGCCGCGCCGATTGCGAGCGCGTTAGATAATTTAATTCATGAACTAATCGCAGTGCGCGATGAGTTGGCTGAGTTTAATTCAAAAGAGAGCGCCAATCTCTCTTTTACAGGCAGCCTCTTCAAGATCAAATCTACCTAAGAGAGCAAACCGTAGAGAGCACAGAGGAAGCACAGAGAATTGAATGTTTCTGTATAATCTCCGTGTGCTCGCCAGTGGTGAAGTATCTTCTTAGCTTCACTCAAGAACGAATAGACCCTACATCTAGCGTGGGAGTTATACAAATCGCAGGGAAAAGATGTAGATTATCTCTGCTCTGAAGACTTCTGAGAACGGGGATTCGGCACGCCTGAATCCGCTTATACTGCGATGAAGCCAATGACCGCGAAAATCCGACCCGACATTAGACAGATAACGCGCATGGTTCCTCAAATCGGAAACCTTGTGCAGGGACAATCTGAATTAGCTATTGACCCGCGTTTGGCTCAGGCCGCGAGCGAATTGATAGCGGCGAGCCAGAACCATTACAGCCCCGCGGAAGGCGCGGGTGAATTGCGGCGCGCGGTGGCGCAAAAGTTAGCTGCGATTAACCGCATAGAGATTGACGCGGATGCCAAACCGCTTGAGCTGCTGATAACGCCGGGAGCGACGGGCGGCCTTATAAGCATCGCGCAAACTTACCTGCGAAAGAGTAGCGCGCTGGTCTTCGAGCCTTACTATCCCTACCACCGCCGCATCATAGAGGAGCTTGGCGGCGCGACCGAGGTTCTTTCGCTTCGCGGCGAAGATTTGGAATTGGACGTTGATGAACTGCGCGCACGTTGTCGTGAGTTGAAGACGCGCAGCGAATACCCCTTGCGAGCGATTATCGTCTGCACGCCTGTCAACCCTACGGGAAAAGTCTTCACGCGCGAGGAGCTTGAAGCAATCGCCCGAACGTGCGAGGAGTTCGACCTGCTCTGCATAGCGGACGAAGTTTACGAGCATTACGTCGTAGGCGACCGACCGCACATCTCTATCGCCACGTTGCCGGGAATGTGGGAGCGCACAATCACCGTCAACTCTTTCTCGAAGTCCTGGAATATTTCTGGCTGGCGTCTGGGCTATGCTTTTGGAAAGGGCGATCTACTTGCGCCAATCAACAACGCAAACAATGTCTTCTACGTCTGCTCGCCCACACCATTGCAAAAAGCTCTGGCCGAAGTGTTGATGGCGGACGAAAGCTACTACACCAGATTGCGCGAGCGCTTCATAGCGAAGCGCGCGGCTGCTGTCTCTGTGCTTGACGAACTGGGCTTCCAGATTTACGACTCCGGCTCGGCCTTCTACGTCTGGGCGCGCATCCCCGAAGGCTACGGCGACGCGATGAAGTTCAACGAGATGCTGATGAGCCGCGCGCAGGTCGCAGCAGTCCCCGGCAGCGCCTTCACAGACAACGACACATGGGACAACTACATGCGTCTCTGCATCGCACGCGAGGACGAGATTTTAGAGGGAGCGCTCGACAAGATTCGCAGCGCACTGGCAAATACGAGGGCAGCATAATATTTTGTCAGGGCAGGATGATTGGGCAATGTAAGTAGAAATGGTAGGAGAGAATATGAGCGAAGAGAATACACAAAACATTCCTGATGGTCGCTCATTTGAAGAGCGCGTGTTCGCCAGATTCGATGCGATTGATGCGCGCTTACAAAGACTCGAAGATGAAGCGGAGCGGCGTGCTGTTGAGACGAAACCAATTTGGGAGCGCGCGTTGGCTGAGATTTTAGAAGTTCGTCAGGGGTTGGACGAATTTAGAGGAGAAGTGAACAGTTCCTTACATGATATTTCCCGCAAGATGGGTGTGCTCGCTAACGACATGGTTCAGCTTCGCGCGGATTAAGCTCACGTCGAAAACCGCATAGATAATCTCGAATCCAAGTAACTTCTTTGCGTTCTTCTTAGCGCCTTTGCGACTTGGCGTGAAACTATATCTCACGCAAAGACGCTGGAGGCGCTAAGTTTTACCACGCGACTGCGTAACGTCCACGGCGCGGGTCTGCGCCTGCTGAAGAGACGCCGGATTGCGGGTCGAAAACGATTACGGTGGGCGAGGAGAGCGTGCCCCAGGGGGATTGAACTTTGACTTTGTGGCCGCGCGATTCGAGTTGATGGATGGTGGCTTCGGGAACGCGCGATTCTATGTTGAGTGAGCCTGCGATGAAGCTGTGGTCGTCGAAGGAACTGACGAGGTGAAGCGTATCGAAGCGCGGGGCTTCTACGGCCTCCTGCGGGTTCATGCCGAACTCAACGATGTTGAGAAGGACTTGCAACAGCGCTTGATCCTGATTGTCGCCGCCGGGCGTGCTCAAGACCATGAAGGGCTGGCCGTTCTTCAGCACAAGCGTGGGCGAGAGCGTGATGCGCGGGCGTTTTCCCGGCGCTACTACGTTCGGGCTGTTCGGGTCTGTGAGCGCGGACTGTAAACGCTCGGACATCAAAACGCCCGTGTCGCCTGCTACCACAGCAGGAAGCCATGCGCCGCTCGGCGTTGCGCTGAACATGTTGCCGTCGTGGTCAATGACATTCACGCAGGTCGTATCGTTGGCGCGCTCGACTTCGGGCACACCGGATGCTCCGACGCGCTGAAGCTGCGCGGTCGTGAGCGGCTTCATGTGTACGGGATCGCCCGGTTGCTGTTCGAGCGATGCGCGGTTGTCGTTGATGAGCTTGCGGCGCATCGCAGCGTATTCGGGCGAGAGCAGCTCGCGCATTGGAATCTGAACGAAGTTGGGATCGCCGTAGTAGCGGTCGCGGTCTGCGAAGCCAAGTTTCAGCGCTTCTATGACGGTGTGAATATATTCAGGCGAGTTGTGTCCCATGCGCTTGAGGTCGAAACCGTCCAGCATGTTCAAGGTTTCAATCATCACAGGCCCCTGAGTCCAGAATCCGGGCTTGTAAACTTCTACACCTCTATACGAAGTCATCACAGGCTTGCCCACGCCCGCATGAAAGCGCGCGAGGTCTTCCGCAGAAAGAAGACCGCCGTTGTGCTGCATGTAATCGCCTATCTTTTGGCCCACCGGCCCGCGGTAAAAATAGTCTCGCGCGGCCATCAATCCTGCATGACGACCGCGAGAGCCTGCGCCTCTTTCTGCTGCGACAATCGAGCGAAGCGTGCGTGCAAGATCCGATTGAACGAAGATGTCTCCGACCTTCGGCACTTCTCCACCGGGCAGGAAAATTCTTTTCGCTTCAGGCCACTGAGAGAAGATAGGCGCGCGGGTCTTGATATATTCGACGCGAAGCTCGTCAATGGGAAATCCGTCGGCCAACTCAATCGCAGGCTCTATCACTTCGCTTAAAGATTTCGTCCCGAATTGATCCAGCGCGGTGACGCATGCGTCAAGCACTGCCGGCACAGTCGCGGCGAGCGGCCCCGTTGAAGGAATCAAGCCAGACCTGGCCCCACTCATCGTAGCCATCTCTGCGCCAGACCTTGCGCCGCCGCTTGTCTGCGCTCGCGCGTTGTCAGGCGCGCTTCCCGTTTCACTTCCGCTTTGACTCCTTGCCCGGTTCTCAAAAAATTCCCGCGTGGCTCGCATAGGCGCTGTGCCCATGCCTTCAATCGCAGCCACGTCTCCGCCTTTGAGCTTTATGAGAATCGGGACCTCGCCGCCGAAAGAGAAGTGAGAGAACTCTATGATGGACGCTGCCAGGATAGTAGCCACGCCAGCGTCAACCGCGTTGCCTCCGCGCTGCAAGATTCTCAATCCGGCCTCGACCGAGAGCGGGTGTCCGCCCGCGACCACTCCGCGCCGACCGCGCACAACGGGTCGAAAAGTGTCTGCCCTGCTCGCAGTAGGAAGCAAGGGCAAGACCAGGCCAGCGACGAGCAGTATCAAAAAGAGAGTTCGGCAGAAATTCTTTGGCGAGCGCATGACGTGTTCCCTCCAATCACGAAAGCAGCGACATTTGTTTATAGAGCAGAGCCGGATTGGTGATAAAAGTACACCTCTCAGGCTCAAATGTCATTATCAAACGATGGTATGAAGATAGCCGGGCGGAGGATGAGAGCAGTGCAGAAGTGCCGAAGTGATTGGGGATGTACTGAAAAGAGTTTAATTCATCACTTCGACATCTCGCGCTCTGTATTGCTCTCAGCCCTCGTCTCTTTTAAGTAGTGTGATGGGTTGAACCTAAGAGCCAATATCTACCAGCCTCATATCTTCAATCCACCTCGCCCACAGACCGTTGGTTTGCTCCATTTGACCTCCCGAACGCTCTTAACGACAGACTGAATGCTCCGTTCATCCTCTCATTTGCTCTGTTCGAGCGCCCGAATGCTCCGTTTGCCCAACCGAACGGAGCATTTGAACGCTTGAATGCTCTGTTTGGACGCCCGAATGGAGCAAACGAACGAACAAATGCTCCAAACGGTTGAACAAATGCTCCATTCGTCCTCTCGTTTGCTCCATTCGGAGCTTCATTTGCTCCATTTTAATGACCGGATGCTCCTAACGAACGATCAAATGCTTCTTTCATCAGACGGTTTGCTCCATCTGAGCGAAGCAATGAAGGGTACTGGGACTAAAAAGGAGTGATGTCATAGTTTGAAGATGTGATAGCGATCAATGTTGGTCTTTATTTTCAACATATGACACTACTCTCTTTTTTGTTCGCTTGCGTTTCGGGTTACAATGGCTCGTCCGATCAGCAACTTAATTCCCAAACTCTCTTGGAGGCGTTAATGCGTCAGAACCTTTTTCGCTCTCTCGTCATTCTCCTACTGTGCTCATCTCTATTCGCACAGACGACATCTAACAGCAGCCCGCTTCAGGGATTTTCGCGCGAGGGTTCCGATAGCGAGCGTGCGCTTGAGGCACGTTTCGATGCCTCTCTTCGCAGAGAGAATCTGCGCGAATGGATGCGCAGGCTCTCGGCTCGCCCGCACCACTTAGGCTCGGCTTACGACCATGATAACGCGCAGTTCATAGCAGACCAGTTTCGCTCGTGGGGTTACGAAACCTCCATAGAGGAGTTTCGCGTACTGTTCCCGACGCCGAAGACTCGCCTGCTCGAAATGGTTTCGCCTGAGCGTTACACGGCGCGCCTTGCGGAGCCTGCGCTTGCGGAGGACGCGACATCGAATCAGACGGCAGAGCAGCTTCCTACTTATAACGCCTACTCGGTTGACGGCGACGTGACAGGGCAACTGGTCTACGTCAACTATGGCGTGCCGCGCGATTATGAAGAGCTTGAAAGACGCGGCGTTGACGTTCGTGGAAAGATTGTCATTGCGCGCTACGGCGGATCGTGGCGCGGCATCAAGCCGAAAGTCGCAGCCGAGCATGGCGCGATTGGATGCATTATCTATTCTGACCCGCGCAATGACGGATATTTTCAGGGCGACGTTTATCCAAGAGGCGCGTGGCGCAACGAGTGGGGCGCGCAGCGCGGCTCTGTTGCAGACATGCCGCTTTATCCCGGCGACCCGCTGACGCCGAACGAGGGCGCGACGGCGAACGCTCAAAGGCTTCCTGTAAAAAATGCGCCGACGCTGACGAAGATTCCTGTGCTGCCCATCTCATACGGCGACGCACAGCCTCTGCTTAAAGCTTTGAGTGGGCCAATGGCTCCCGAAAGCTGGCGCGGGGCGCTTCCGCTGACTTATCACCTGGGGCCTGGCCCTGCGACCGTTCACCTTAAGCTGGAATTCAACTGGGACATGGTTCCGGCCTACGACGTGATTGCTCGATTGCGCGGTACGGAAAGACCCGACGAGTGGATCATACGCGGCAACCATCACGACGCCTGGGTGAACGGCGCTGAAGACCCGCTGAGCGGGCTGGTCGCAGAGATGGAAGAGGCACGCGCCGTTGGCGAGCTTGCCAAATCCGGCTGGAAGCCTAAGCGTACGATTGTCTATTGCGCGTGGGATGGTGAAGAACCCGGATTGATAGGCTCGACCGAGTGGGTTGAGACTCACGCGGATATGCTGCGCAGAAACGCCGCCGTCTACATCAACTCTGACACGAACGGGCGCGGGTATCTTAGCATGGAGGGTTCACACACGCTCGAAAGATTTATCAACGGAGTGGCGCGAGATGTCGTAGACCCGCAGAAGAGAATCTCGGTTTTTGAGCGTGACCGCGCAAACCAGATAATTAACGGAGACGCGGACGAACGCCGCGAAGCCAGAGAACGTGCGGACTTGCGAATCGGCGCGCTGGGTTCCGGCTCTGATTTCACGCCCTTCCTTCAGCACATAGGAATAGCAACTCTGAATCTGGGCTATGGAGGCGAAGACGGCGGCGGCTCTTACCATTCCATATACGATTCGTTCGACCACTTCACGCGCTTCATTGATCCGAACTTCGAGTATGGCATAGCTCTGTCACAGACCGCCGGGCGCGTTGTGCTTCGGCTTGCGAACGCGGACGTGCTCCCTGTCGAGTTCACAGGGTTGGCCGACAACGTTGGCGTGTACGTGCGCGAAGTAATAAAACTCGCGGACGACATGCGCGAGGAGACTAATCGCAGGAACATGGAGATAAGCGAGCATCTTTACGAACAGGTAGCAGACCCGACGACGCCTAACGTTCCGCCAAAGCCGCAGGCTACTGTGCCTTTCATCAACTTTGCGCCGCTTCAGAACGCACTGGTTCGTCTTCAAGCGAGCGCAAAGAATTACGACGAGGCAATGCGCGCCTTCACACAGCAGGGACGCAATCTGTCACCTGCGGCGCAGCGCGAGTTGGACGAAATTCTGATGAGAACCGAGCGAGCGATGACAACGCAGGAAGGCTTGCCGCGCCGTCCCTGGTTCAAGCACCAGATTTATGCGCCCGGTTTCTACACGGGCTATGGTGTCAAAACTCTTCCGGCGGTCAGAGAGGCAATCGAGCAAAGAAACTTTTCGGAGGCTTCAGAGCAGATCGTAATAGTTGCGCGAACTCTCGAACAGGTTTCAGCAGAGATTGATAGAGCCACAGCCAGATTGCGCGGAACAGAGTAAGGAAGTGATAAGTGAATAGTGATAAGAGAAACGCTCTTTCTTATCACTATTCACTTATCACTTATCACTGCATTGAAGATGCATAGAACGATTATTGCAGTTGGCGGGTTCGCTTCTAATTCGGGGAAGACCACGCTGATGTGCGAGCTTCTGCGTGCTTTCCCCGGTTGGGAGGCGATAAAGATGACGCGCGGGCATTATCGCTCGTGCGGCAAAGACCCGCATGCATGTTGCGTGAGCCATCTTTTAGGCGACGAGCCGCTGGTTCGTTCTGGACGCGCAGAGACATACGCGCCGGGTAAAGACACTGGGCGCTACTGGGACGCGGGCGCGTCGAATGTGCACTGGGTAATCTCTACGAGCGAGCAGGTGGAGCGTGGGATTGAAGAAGCGCTCGCTCGCGTGAAGAGTTCAGGACTTTTTATAGAAGGCAACAGCTTCCTGCCATTCGTTGATGCGAAGTTCAGGCTGATGGTGACGCGCGCCTGTGGAGGTAAGATAAAGCCTACGGCTCGGCGCGTGATTGAAAAGTGTTCCGCGCTCTACGTTTCTGATGACGGCGAGGGGAACGCGCGCGCGCCTTTCATCTCCTGGCTCAACAACTCTACAGACGCAGAGTTGTTGAGCGGCCTGCCCGTTTACACGCGAGAAGATTTGCCGCGACTCATCTCGCTGCTGCGTTCCATTCATGACGCGGCGATTGCTGCCTGACATTTTGCCTGGGATGTTTTTGATGAAAACAGAGGGAAGAATCTTTCAGATAAATTGCTCGCGCGGCGGCGTTCCGAAGATGGCCGTGCGCGAGGCTTCGTTGACCACGCTTGGCATTGAAGGCGATAGCGTGGCTCACCCTGACATACATGGCGGGCCTGACCGCGCCGTCTGTCTCTACGCTCTGGAGCAGATTCTAAAATTACAGGCTGAAGGGCATCCCATCTTCCCAGGCTCAGTTGGCGAGAATCTTACAATCGCCGGGCTTGACTGGAGCGCGCTACGACCGGGCGCGCGACTCGCCCTCGGTGATGAAGCAATTGTGGAACTTACTTCCTACACCGGCCCCTGCTCGACCATTGCGGCATCGTTCGCAGGCGGCCAATTCAAACGAATATCGCAGAAGGTCAACCCGGGCGAGTCGCGCATCTACGCGCGAGTTCTTCGCATAGGACGATTAGCAATAGGCCAGACCGTGCGCGTTCTCAATGGTGCCGAGCCGGACGGCGCGTGAGACCATTTCGTGACTCTTAAATCCGTTCGGAACAGGTTTGGCATAATATGCATTATACCGTACTGAAATAATCAAAAAGAGTATTGCAAAATAGGGCGAGCGCGGTTAGATTGTCGCCGTTAGAATCCAAATTAAAGAGCAGCGGTCTCCCCACGTGCAGGAGGGGCATGGCCTCTGCCAGTGTAAACAGTTACGCCAGGGAGGAAAAGCGAAAGTGCCGACCGGAACATGTCCCGAATGCGAAGCCGAAGTCCACGTTGATACTGACGCGGACAAAGGCGACATAATCTCATGCGAAGAGTGTGAGACCGATCTGGAAGTCGTCGGACTAGACCCCGTTGAGTTGGACATCGTTGAAGAGGAAGATGTTGAGGACGGATACGACGACGAAGACGAATACTGAAGTAGTGATAAGTGATAAGTGATGAGTGATAAGTGATAAGAAAGAGATTCGCTTTTCTCTTATCACTTATCACTCATCACTTATCACTTATCATTTATCACCGATTACCTTGATAACCCGGTCTGCTCTGTTTGACTGTGAGGCCGGGCGGCGCTGTGATGCGTATTGAGTGAAAGCGCCCGTCGCGGCGGTTCGATTCCGGTGGGTAGAAGGCCAGCACGTAGGCCGAGATGACCTCTTCGGCCAGAGCGCGAAACAGCGGAGCGTAATCCTGCTCCGTAGCATAGACACTTGCTCCACCAGTCCTCTCGGCTAAACCGCTTACATCCAGAGGAGTCGGGAGCGGCGTCCTCGCCGTCGAAGCTATCATGCGCGAGTAGGAGGGAAGCGTGACTGTGTAGACGCTCACGCCTGCTGCGTTGGCTCTTTCGATTACAGTCTGCGGCGCGACCGTATCGCCTACGGGAAAGCCGTCCGTGACGACGACCACAGCGCGCTTCATTAAACGATGACCGAGCGTGCGCGGCGCGCTTCTCGTCAGCATACGCACGGCGTCGTCAACGGCGTCGAATGTGTGTGTTGATAATCCTTCAGGCTCGCGCTCAAGACGGTCAAACGCGCGCTCAAGCTTTTGCAGGTCGCTGGTGAAAGACTGAAGCGTCTTGACCTTCATGCCAAATGTCATCACGGCGAACGACGCAGGGTGACCGGTGAGCGTCTGCGAGAATGATTGCATTGCGGTTCGCAGTCGCTCTAATTCCGCGATTGACATGCTGCCCGAAACGTCCAGCGCGAAGACTACTGCGACAGGTCGAAGGTCGCCGCCGCGCCTCTCTATATTAAAGAAAGAGACCTGCCGCTCATCGCCGTCCTCGTAGAGCCTGAAATCTCCCGCCCTGAGATTCCTGACCGGCTGGCCTTGCGCGTCCGTAACTGTCACGTCCACAGGCACCAAGTCAGTGTCAATGCGCAGCACGTCATCCACCTGCGCGGGTTCCGCCGGTTGTCTCTGCCCATTCGATTCTGGAGTTTGAGCCTTACAAGGCGCAAAGCAGAGTATCGCTGCAATCAGCAACGACGAGCATAAGACTGCCCTGCGTGCGAAGCGCTTATTCGAGAGGGAAGCCGAAGGGGACTCAGGAAACCTCATAAAACTTCAGGCCGATTATAAGCATTTGTTGGTCTCTTGCGCCAGACCTGCCAGGGGCTGCCGGGCAACACCGGTCAATCTTTTGGGCATCAATCTACCGGGCGTTCATCTCGCCAGGGCTTAAAGATTACGGTCTGCTGCGTGTTATAATCAGCGCCGCTGCCCGGCCAGAAATCTTATCTTCCGTATCGGAACTGAATCTTTTTTGGAGAAACTCCGGATGAAAAGAAGTTTTGCTTTAATCATGTTTCTTATCTTTTGTGCTTGCTCGGTCGCGGCGCAGAGCAGTTCGACGGGCGGCATCAAGGGCAAGGTTCGTGTCGAGAGCGGAACGCCCGATGATGTCGAGGTCACGGCGCGGCTCGGCGCGGAAGATGTCGCGCACACCCGAACTGACAACAAAGGCGATTTTCAGATTACAAACCTCGCACCGGGATTTTACAGCCTGACCTTTCGCAAGCCCGGACTTTCAATCGGAACAATCGAGCGCGTAGAAGTCACAGCGGGCAAGATGCGCAGCATAGGCAGCCGTCTTGTCCTGTCCGTTGATCAAGGGTCTATAGCCTTTCTTCGCGGCAGCGTTTTCGACGAGTCGGGGCATATAGTCTCAGGCGCGCAGGTAGAGCTTGCCCGCATTGAGCCTGACGGAACTTTGAGAAGAATCGGCGAACAATTTTCGTCGAGCGAGATGGGCGAGTTCGTTTTCCGTCTGCCTCCGCGACAGGCAAAGTACCGCGTCACGGTGAAAGCGCAGGGCGCAGACCCCGTATCGAAAGAGGTGGAGATTGACGGCGCGGCTGTCTATCGCGTTGCCTTGAAGGTCAAGCCGAGCGCGCATTAGAACTCGCACCAACTCTACATGTAATCATGTGAAGGTAGGCCATTGCCAAAGAGTTGCTCAGAGATAGAATGCCTGGCAACCAAAAGGCGGGGGCTGAATGAGTTGTTATGCTGCACCTGATATAAATAGCGGGTAGTGAGTCAATTTCAAATTAGAGCGCCAATAAATATTGAACCGATATTTCAAACCGAAACCACTACCAAAGAGCGATTAAATACGTGTCCACTAATCATTAGATAATACGATCTTAGAACTAATCACTACGGATCGAGAGGGTCGTCATGAACAGTGGCTTCTGCGCCTCTCCTATCCGCCGCTCGCATGACACCTGTCTCATTAATATAGAACGATCTCAACCCGGTCCGACCATACTTACGCGGCACAGCCAATGCCACGAATGAAGCGGCAGATTCGGATGATGCCCTCCTTATTCTTAGCTTAAATATATAGCCATACCTGTGCCCTTTGGCGAGGATGGAATCAATTAATACTTGATCGCCTAATTGCTCAAGAGTTCCGTAATTACCATTACCAGAGGTGGACTGATAGGTGGCTTCAGCACTGGATATAGTGCGTAAGATTGAGACCGCCCCAGATTCATTGTAGCTGATGAGTCTCTTGACTTTTGTAGAAGTCCCGGTATGAACCCGGCGCGTTGACGTAGGCCTGGTATTTTGACCAGCCAGGTCATAACTGAAGCTTGCCAGTAGAGCAGAAGCAATGATGAACCTGATAAGTTGTTTCATATAAGTGCTCATTACTTCCTATCATTTTGCACATTGGTAGTGAAGCAGCATAACCCGAAGGCAACGCTATGCGCGAGTTGGTTTCAATGAGTTCTTCGGCTTCGTCTCCGCAGGAATCATACCCCTGAACTTATTGAGACATTTCAATATCTCCATCCTGTTTTCAGCCTTCCTTATCCACTAGACTTCGCGCAGGCGTCGCAGCATCCCATTGCCCGCGCCAGTGGTTAAGGCTCTAGCCGAGCACAAAAGGCATCAGCTAGAAGAACGTATGAAAACCGAGGGCGGTATACCGGAATCGTGATATAGTATTTGCCACAAGCACAGGCGAGCCACTGGACAGGAGACACCTTACAAGCCGCAATTTCAAGCGGATTCTTGAGCGTGCTAAATTGCCTGCGAACTTTCGGCTCTACGATCTTCGTCATAGCTGTGCGATGTTGCTGCTGCTGGCCGCTAACGAGAACCCGAAGATTGTCAGCGAGCGCCCTGGACATTCGAGCGTTACCGTTACGCTAGACACCTACTCACACACGTTGCCCTCGATGCAGGGAGCGGCTTCCGGGAAGATCGAAAACATGCTGTTCACCAAAAGCGGCACATAAAATCCAAAACTCAGCCGCTTGCGCGAGTATAAGGAAGTGAAGAAGAAAGAGTTACAGCAAACTCCTACTGAGCGGCACGAAGAGTATCTAACTTCGCGCCAGCTAGCGCAGATTCTTCAAGTGAGCGAATCGACCGTGCGCCGACTGGCGCAAGCCCGACGCATTCCCTCAATCCGTCTCGGCACACGCATCATACGCTTTCACCTGCCCGCAGTGCGCGAAGCCCTGGACGGCGCGACCCATCACACGCGCCCGCGCCGAACTTCAGACGAGCAGGAGCAAGAGGGCGCGCAGCTCTCATTCGCGGATCTGCTTTAATGAAGATTTAAAGTCCCGCGTTTACGGCTCTTCCTCCCCAGTAGGCTCCACGCTGGCCGTTGCAACATGCCCCATGAGGTTATCCAAATTCAGGAACAGATAAAGAGGCTTCTCGTAGCGTAGAATCCCTATTACATCGTTGAACCGGGTGAGCGGGTAATGCACAGAGGGAGTACCGCCGGCATTTGTATTCGGCGGAATGCTTGATGCATCTTTGAAGAAAACCATCCTGCCAACATAATTACCTGCCTTATAGCAATAGATGTTGGCTTCATACGGCTGTGAAGAGTAGTAGAAAATCTTGTATCCATCAAAATCCTGAGTGACGGCTGGCATCTTTGTTCTCCTTTGAGGTTAAGTCGGCGTTGGCCGGATAGAGGATTGAGGTATAGCTGACGGGCAAGTGTATCTCTCGCCAGCGTGAGTAGTCTTCAGGCGAAGACCTGGAACAAGGCAGGATGTCGGCAATTTTAATGCCAACTTGAGATGGGTTAAGTTATCAGCTACTTATTCAAAAGAATTTACAATGAAGTATCTAAAGTAAGACAGATGCCAACTTGTAGTGTACACAATAATCAACATTATTCGGGTGACTTCTGCAAAGTGAGAGCGCTTAAAACCAAGAACTATCCTATCCAGTCCAGTAAGATTTATTAGCGCTCCACCATCTTATTGCCGCATGTTGCGGCGCATCTGGTTGGCGAGCGCGGTGATGTCAACCCAGCGACCGTCGCGCTTAACAAAGATGCGCGGCTGGCGTATTGGAAATTTTCTGGCGAAGTTTGGATTCTCGTTTAGAAGACGCTGCACGGTCGAGCGCTCGCCCGTAGCGACGCGCCACGTTCCATTCTCGCGCACCAGATACTGCTGAGCAACGATCTTGCCCTCACTCGCTTCAGGCTGAAGCACGCGCCCGTACATCACAGTGTCAACGACTGCCAGATCGCCCGAGATGCGTATCGCGCCTATTTCTATACGGTCGAGTTCGTAAGTGCCGCGCGTGCGCTGCAAAGAGCTGACGAACCGCTCGCGCGCGACTCGTTGCTGCGACGCGCTGGGAAGCCTGTCGTAGAGCGCATCGTAATCGCCGCTCTTCAAGCTCTGAAATACATCGCGCACCACTGCGCGCACGTCCGATTCGTCGGAAGCGGCGCGAGCTAGAGTGAACGGCGCGAAGCAGAAAAGAAGCGCGAGGGCTAGTGGAAAAAACTTTCTGAACTTAATTCTCATTGGTGTCTCCCGAAACATTGTCTTCGGCCAGATGATCGTCAGAGGGAATGGATTTTCTTAGGCGCGAGCGCACGTTCAGAAACCACGCTACTACACCGAGCGTGGCTGTAACGAACGCAGCATCTGTAGCGCCGCGCAGCAGGCACACGCCCGCCGCGAAGAGTAAAAGCACAGCAACGACCATCCACCAGCGTTCCATCCGAATCCGCCTTTCAGAGCTTAGCCGAAAACTGTTTGATGCTACGGCGCGAAGATTGGTTCGGTTTCACCGTATGGTGACCGGCAGAGAAAAATCAACTACGCCCGGCGGGTAGCATTTGCTGTCATCGCACGCCTGCACACGCAGCCTGCCGCTCAAATTCGTGGGAACTTTTTGAGCGTTTGCTCCGGCGCGCAAAGGGATTTTGATCTGCGTCGTGCCTTCGTAAACCGCCAGCGGCTGCTGCTCGAATGAGAATTTCTTCGTCACAGGTTTGGGGTACGCGGGCTTGCCCGGCGTGATGTTGTTGGCGGGCTGCAATTCAACTTCGGTCGCTTTCAGATACTGGAAGGTTGGCGGGTTGGCGTTGACGTGAAAGCCATTTGCCACCTGAATCTCTATGGTGGCCTCTGAAGCTCCGCCCGCACTTATCTCTACGGCGGGCGCGCTCACCTTTACGACTTCGGCGGAAGATCGGCTGACAGTCTGTTCAGAATTGGTTGAAGACGGGGCGGGCGGGGCTGTGTTGGATGCGTTAGACTGCGTTGCCTGCTCGCTGGTTCTATCGGCAGAGCATCCGGCCAATAGAACCAGCGAGCAGAGAAGAGAAGAGATAAATTTAGTTTTCATCTATTGGCGCTCAATCTCATCTGGAATCCGCAAGCGGCTCTTCGCGCGCCAGTTGCTCCGCCATCCGCACTCGTCGCGCTCGTCGCAAAAGATAACGCAAGAGCAGACCAACGGGCAGGAAGAAGAAGAGAACAATCGGCAGCAGCGCAAGAGCGGCACGAATAATAAAGAGCACAATCGCGCCCGCGGCGTCAACGCCGTCGCCGAACGCGCGCTTTAGACTGAAGAGGAAACCTGTTGTGTTGACCACAGCCGTAGGCGTCTGAAGATTGATGACGATGTGCGACAGGCTCGACTGATTTTCCAGAAAACGCTTGCGCCCTTCAAGCTTTTCTATCTCGGTTCGCACATCAGCCAGTTGTGACTGAACTTCGAGCGCGTCCGAAACCCTCGTCGCCTGCTTCATGATCTCTAAAAACTGAGCTTCCAGCGCCTTTTGAGTCTTGATTCGCGCTTCCAGATCAATGAACTCTTCCGTCACGTCCTGACCCGTGAGTTTTTCCTGAAGTATGCGGCTTCCCTGACCCTGCGCGATGCTGCGAATCTCTTCAATGACTTTGCCGAACTCCTGCGACGGAACCCTCACCTCAACGGTCACGCTCTGAAGAGGCTGCGATTGGTCATCGCCCGCGCGCTGTCTGGCGTCGGAAGTCACAACGAAGCCGCCGTGATTTTCCGCGATGGATTCAATCTTTCGCTGAGCTTCTGCGGGAGAATTAAGCTCGATGCCTATCTCAGCGTTGCGAACTATCTTGCGGTCTATGATGGCTGACTGCAACTGAGCGGAATCGGCCTGGCCTAGCGAGACTTTTTGCGCTACGGCGTTATGGAAACTCGCAGACTGATTGGGATTGATTGTTCTAGCCGAAGCAGCCTGCTCGCTGGGCGCGGTCGAAGACGCAACCGTTCCGCCCGCCGCCGAAGAGTCTGTGGTTGTTGACCGGGTTTCAGTGCTTTGAGATTGGTTACGTGGCGGAGCGGATTCCCTCACATCTGCTGATCGGTTGCCGGTCGAGCAGCCGCCCAGAGACAGAAGGGAGATCATAAGGAGAAACGCAATGATAAGTCGCATGATAAGCCTCCGTAAGATTGAAAATATCTATATCGCCTGCCATTGAACGCTCCTCCACGCGAATGCTTGCGCTTGGTCAGCGTCAATACGAAAATTCCACCTGATTCTGAATTACTCTTTGCGATTCTACCTTTACTCTTCCTCTTTCTCATGCCTCTTGATACCGAACTTTTCCAGACGATACTGAAGCGTGCGGAAGGTCAAGCCAAGCAGCTTCGCGGACTTCGTTATGTTGTAATCGGTCTGCTCCATCGCCTGCATTATCAGGGCACGCTCCACGTCCTCGAAATTGATTCCTTCAGGCGGCAGCTTGAATGCGCCCTCGGCTGCGGGGCGCGTCTCCTGTCGGACTTCGAGCGGCAGGTCTTCGACCGTTATGAGGTCGCCTTCGCAAAGCAGTATGGCGCGCTCGATTGCCGATTCAAGCTGGCGCACGTTGCCGGGCCAACTGTATTCCATCATCAATTTGCGCGTCTCAGGCGTAAGGCCGCGCACCAGGCGCGACGTGTTGCGCGTGTGCTTCTTCAAAAAATAGTCAATCAGGACGGGTATGTCTTCGCGTCTTTCGCGCAAAGGCGGCACGTCAATCGAGAGCACGTTGATGCGATAGTAGAGATCGTCGCGGAATCTTCCGTCCCCGACCATCGCGCGCAGGTCGCGGTTCGTCGCGGCTATTACACGCACGTCCATAGCAATCTCGCGCGTTCCTCCTACGCGCCGAATCTTTCTCTCCTGAAGCGCGCGAAGAAGTTTCGCCTGCATGCCTACGTCCAGTTCGGCAATCTCGTCAAGGAAGAGCGTGCCGCGATCTGCGACTTCAAACAGTCCCTTCTTTTCGGCGTGCGCGCCCGTGAAAGAGCCTTTCTCGTGGCCGAACAGTTCGCTCTCAAGAAGATTCTCGTTGATGGCGGCGCAGTTGACGGCCTGAAACATCTCCGTAACGCGCGGACTCTGGTTGTGTACGGCGCGGGCTATCAACTCTTTGCCCGTGCCGGATTCGCCGCGAATGAGCACGGTAGAATTGGAGCGCGCGACCTTGAGAATCATCTTCTTGACAGATTCCATCTTCGGCGAAGCCGAGATTATCTCAATGTCCAATTCGTCAAGCTTCGACAGCGCGCGGTTGATTGTTTTAAGCAGCGCCTCGCGGTCATAAGGTTTCTGTAGGTAATCGAACGCGCCGCGCTTTAATGCCTCTTTAGCGGAATCAATCGTTCCGTGCGCGGTCAAGAGTATGACGATGATGGAAGAATCCTGAGCGAGCAGGTGTTGCAGAAGCTCAATCCCATCCATTCCAGTCATCTTCAAATCCGTAAGCGCAAGGTCGAACCTGCGCTCTTTCGTAAACTTCAACGCGGCCTCGCCCGACGCAGCCGTCGTCACGTCGTACCCTTCCGCAGACAGAATCATCTCCAGAATCTCTCGCTGCGATTTCTCGTCGTCAACAACCAGTATGCTCTTCCTAGCCATTCTTTAAGCTCCTAGTAAAGGAAGTGATAAGTGATGAGTGATAAGTGATAAGAAAGAGATTCGTTTTTCTCTTATCACTTATCACTCATCACTTATCACTCGCTGTAGGTAATGTAATCGTAAAAGTTGTTCCGCTTCCTTCTTTCGATTTTACAATAATCGTGCCGTCGTGGTCGTCAATTACTTTCTTGACGATTGCGAGGCCAAGTCCTGTGCCGGTCTCTTTTGTAGAAAAGTACGGCTCGAATACCTGCGAAATGTTTTCGGGGGCGATGCCGCGCCCCGTGTCCGCTACTTCTATCTGCGCGCGGCGACCTTCGTCATGCGATGAGAGCTTGATTGTCAGGCTTCCGCCTCCGCCGTCAATGGCCTGCATGCCGTTGATGATTAGATTCGTGAAGACGGAGCGCAGAGCCTCTTCGTCGCCCATGATCGCAGGCACGCTGCCTTCGGCTTCGACCTCTAATTGTATATCGTTCTCTTCGGCCTGAACTTCGACCATACGCAATGCGTCTTCGGCTGTCGCGCGTAAATCCAGGGGGCGCATCTCAAGCTTGGCCGGTCTGGTGTAGTTTAAGAATTCAGAGATGCGCGTGTTGATGCGCGCCACCTCTGCTTTCAATTGCACGGCCAGACGCTCGAACGTCTCGCGCTTCTTCTTATCTTCAGGCGCGAGCGAAGTGCGCAGGTGGTCCAGCGTCAGGTTTATGTAGTTGAGCGGGTTGCGAATCTCGTGGGCTATGGCCGAAGCGAGTCGGCCAACGACTGCGGATTGCTCTGCCAGATGCAGCTTGGCCTCAAGCTCGCGCGTGCGCCCCAGGTTGGCGATCATCTCGTTGAAGACTCGTGACAGTTCGCCCATCTCGTCGCTGCGGTTGGCCGCGCGGACTCGAAAATCGAAATCTCCCTGCGCGACGCGCCGTGCCGCCTCGGATAAATCTTCAATCGGGCGCGTAAATCGCCAGACCAGTATTGTTGCGAAGAGAATGGCGATGATAAGGACGGCGAACGTAGGGAGCAGAGGTCGCAGTGGACTCCAGAGTCCTGTTTGCGCGCGCGCATGACCTAGAACGACGATGACGTACCAGCGTCCGCTATCAGTATCAATAGGGAAAGGAAAAGAGCGCGGCCCTACGGCCTGAGACCCGCTCGGCGGGCTTAGAGCCTGCGTAGGCAACTCCACGTTGTCATCCAAAAGCAGATTCGCGTTCACAAGAGGCGGCAACGTCGTAACATCACGTAGCTGGAAATAGCGATAAGTGCCATCATCATTCTTAACAGGGAAATAGCGCGGGTCTAATGTGTCATTGACCTGCTGCTTGTCGTCAATGACGAGAATGTCCGCGATGCGCCGAGCCTGCGGGTCTAAAAGCGGCTGGTGCGCGGCGTCTCGCAACTCCACCAGTCGTTGCGTGCTCGAAATGCTCTTAACGCCGAGCGCCACGCCAGCCGCCAGCGCCTGCTCCTGCTCGGCGATTATACGCGCCGTGTTACGCTCTGCGAGCAGGTTCAGGTAGTACTGCACGCCCAGCGTCAGTATCAGAAGCGAGGCCAGCACCATAAGAAGCCGCGCGCGGAAACTGGAAAATAGATCGAACACTTTCGTCATTCCGAATAGTTTCAGCTTTCAAGTCGCAGGTTTCAAGCAGTAGAGGCGCGCCGGAGCCTGAAACTTGAAACTCAATTTATAGTTGCCGCTCAAACTGTTCAGATGTTATAGTTGCAACGGTCTCGATTGCAACACTCCCCAGAGGCCGCACTTTTTTGGGAACTCTCCCTCCTCATTGTGACAAACGAAGATTGAAGTTGACGATCCACGCGGGATCGTTGGAGAAATGTTTTGCAGACTCTTAAGACTTCAAACTCTATCTGGACACAAACATCACGCGCCCGAAAGGAAGCGCGAACGAGTTCTCTTGTGCGCGTTGCAAAGGCTTGGCCCAGCCGGATCACAGCCGCAATAACTGGAAACGAAGACCCCTTCTGAAGTTTACGAAGAGAGGAAATTTAGAACTGATGACCCCTGCTAGCCGTCCCCTGATTTTTGTTCGCACATCTCTCAACCTGTTTTTAATCCTGCTGGCTCTCTCCTTAACCGGCACTGCCTGGGCCAAAGGAAGGCCGAAACCTGCCGCGCGCTCTTCAGCGCGCTCCTCGGAGCGAGGCCGCTCGTCTGCCAGAGAGTCGCGCGGCAGGAATGCACGCGCAGAGCGACAGGGGCGCGACAACCGTCGCTTGAGCGCCAGAGAGGAACGCGCTGCCAGAAGGGAAGGGCGTAATTCCTCCAGAAGAGAGACGGCAAGGGAACGCAGAAGCGATGCGCGGCGCGACAATCGCCCCATGTCCAGGCGCGAGCGCCTTATAGAAGCCAGACGCCAGGCAGAGCAGCGACGGCGCGAGATTGAAGAGGCTCGCCGCCGTGCAGAGTTGGCACGTCTTGCGGCAATAGCCCGCCAGCGCGCTGCCGATCAGGCGCTGCGCGATGAAGCCCATACAAACATCGCCAACGACAGCACCGTCGGCGAAGATATGGATGTTCGCCGCGTGGCAGTAGAAGCTCTTGGCGATCACGCTGGCACGGTCGTCGTGATGAACCCCAGGACTGGCAGAGTCTATACGGTCGTCAATCAGGAGTGGGCTATACGCAAAGGCTTCAAGCCGTGCTCGACCATAAAGTTGATTACGG
>DATHJK010000503.1:0-2848 GCA_035316225.1 Pyrinomonadaceae bacterium | reverse complement strand
TCACGAGCGGGGCGTGGCTGTTATATCCGTTTGCGTCAATGACGCTCCCGTCATCTCCCCTTGGCTTCTCTGCTGACATGTGAAATTCTTTCCTGAATTTATTTCTCTGACGCTAAAATTGATGCATCGCTAGCATACGCTGAGCTTTTTTGCTAATATGGTCGCATCGAAACGCAACACAATGAGACACAGGTTTTGGGTTCAATTCGTACACGCGAACGGCCTTCAACGGGTTATGAGCCGGTACGATTCGACAGACCACAGACCCCAGTTTGCTTGATATGAAGCCGTTAATTTCGGAAGTACAAGATACTAACACACTCCAGGAACTAGGTCGCGCATCTGTGCAGATCGTTCACGACCTGAAAAACCAACTGAACGGTCTCAAACTCTATGCCACGTTTCTGCGCAAACGCATGGAGAAGGGTGACCGCCCCATTGACGAGCAGGAGACTGTGGGGAAGCTTATCAACGGGCTTGAGCGAGCGGCCTCCGACATGACTCTTCTGGTGCGCTACGGTCGCCCCATAGAGCTTCGTCGTCAACCGGGAGTTTCTCTGGGCGAAATCGTGCGCTCCAATTCGTCTCAGGAACAAGAGGGTATTCACTCAATTCACATCAACGCAGGTGATGACGCGCTTGAAGGCGAGTTTGACGTTACTGCGTTGACCGAAAGCTTCAGGGCGATAACAACAGGCGCGCTCAAGCTGCGACCCGCTCAAGCGAAAGAACCCGTTGAGGTGAATCTTCATAGAGAGTCGGATGGCAGCGATACCACTGCAATCATAGAATGGCGCGGCCTACAAATAGAGGATGAGCTTGACCCGTTTCATTCATTCGCGGGGAGCGATGGACTGCGCATGGCTATGGCGTCGAAAATTATAGAAGCGCACGGCGGCAAGGCAACGACGGAGGGAGGCGACAAGCTGATTGTCCGCCTGCCGGTAAAGACAGTTAAATAGTGATGAGTGATGAGTGATGAGTGATGAGTGATAAGTGATAAGAGAAGACGTGAATCGTTAATCGCGCATAGAAGATAGCTTTACTTCCATACATTATTCACCCTCTCATCACTTATCACTCATCACTCATCACTTCTTTTGGAGGTAAAGGTGGGGAATAACAATGACGCGCGTATTCTGGTAGTGGACGACGAGCCTGTGATGACAGATTCGCTCAGGCAGAATCTGGTAGAGGAAGGCTATCGTGTTGACACTGCTTCGAGCGGCGCTGAGGCAATAGAGCTTTTTGATCGCGGCGGGCATCATCTGGCCGTCTGCGACCTACAGCTACCGGACATGGACGGCCTTGAAGTGCTGCGCCACATGAAGGACACGCGGCCTACTACAGAAGTGATTGTTGTCACTGGCTACGGAACGGTAGCAAAAGCTGTAGAGGCCACAAAAGCCGGGGCGTTCTACTTCGTCGAAAAGCCTTTCGACTTTGAGCAGATGCTTCCGCTCGTAGAGAAGGCGCTGGAGCGGCGCGAGCTAAAGGCCGAAACTGAGATGATGCGCAGCCGGCTGGCTACGCGCGCAGAATACTTCAACATCATAGGCGCGTCTAAACAGATGCAGATGATTTATGAGACCATTGAGTCCGTAGCCAAGTCTGACGCGAACGTGCTCATCGTAGGCGAATCCGGCACAGGCAAGGAATTAATAGCCAACGCGATTCACTACAATTCGCTGCGAGCCAAGAAACCTTTCGTCAAGGTGAACTGCGCCGCGTTGCCGAAAGAGCTTATCGAATCAGAGTTGTTCGGCCACACGAAAGGAGCTTTCACGGGCGCGCACGCTGACAAAGAAGGTCTGGTTCAGCACGCAGCCGGAGGCTCTATTCTTCTGGACGAGATTGCAGAGATGCCCGTTGAGCTTCAGCCCAAGCTGCTGCGCGTTCTGCAAGATCGCAGCTATCGCAAAGTCGGCTCTGAGAAAACATACGCCGTTGACTTCCGTCTCATCTGCTCGACGAACCGGCTACCGGCGGACGCGATTCGTGACGGCCTATTGCGCGACGACCTGTTTTATAGAATCTCCACCATTACGATTCACGTCCCGCCCATGCGCGAGCGAAACGAAGACATACAACTACTCGCAGAGCATTTTTTAAAGATGTACGCCCAAAAATATGACCGACCGATCACGGGCATCTCGCAGGCTGCTTACCAGCGGCTGTTCGCGCACAACTGGCCCGGCAACGTGCGCGAATTGCAGAACGTTATAGAGCGCGCAGTGCTCCTGGCAAAGAGCACGAAGATCGAGCCGATTGATCTTCCGTTTGACAATGGCTCGTTGCCGGAAAGCTTGGGGTCGGCTACAGCCTGGGACGTGCCGCCAAATATGACGCTGGAAGATATAGAGAAGATGGTTATAGAGAAGACCTTGCAGCGCACGGGCGGCAACAAGCAGGCCGCCGCAAATCTTCTGGGCATATACCGCCCGCGCCTTTACAGCAAGATCAGGAAATACAAGATTGATGTCAACACGCTGGTCTCTCAATAGAAACACGCAGAGAGAGAGTAGTTCTCATTCAGAATGTGCTAAAAGTGGCGCAGAGAGATTTTAGAACTCTCTCTGCGCCACTTTTATTGTGCATAACAAGCTGCTAAAGCGCTCGAATCCTTTGCAGGCGAGACCTGCGCAGCTTGTAGAAACCTGATGAAGGTGATAGCTTATGCCTTCCGTCGCGGCTCTTTTTCTGAAGCGACAAATCCCTGAAATCTACGCTGGCCCGGCTGTCTTTCTCCCAAAATTTCACGCGCCAGCAACCAACGGAGAGACCGAAATGAGAGAAGCTCATGCAAGAAGACGCTGCATGCTTTCGATTGCACTCGGCGTCGCCATGA
>DATHJK010000502.1:0-2244 GCA_035316225.1 Pyrinomonadaceae bacterium | reverse complement strand
GCAGTAGCGCAAGCCTGTGGGCGGCGGCCCGTCGTCGAAGACATGTCCGAGGTGAGCGTCGCATCTTGCACAAAGAACTTCAGTCCGAGTCTCCCCGGCAAGGCTGTTGTCAACAACCTCCCTGACATTCTGCTTTGAGATTGGCTCCCAGAAGCTGGGCCAGCCCGTGTGAGAGTCGAACTTTGCTTTATAGCTAAAAAGCGGCAGCTCGCAGCAGACGCAGACGAACGTGCCTCTGTCGTGTACGTTCAGCAGCGGGCTTGTGTAAGGCGCTTCTGTTCCGCTCTGTCGCGTGATGTAGTATTGCTCCGGCGTCAGCAGCCGCTTCCACTCCTCGTCAGACTTGATGATTTTTTTGAAGGGCAGAGAATCAGAGTGCGAGCTGGCTGTCCCACCGTTCTGCGCAAGTGCGGCAAGGCCGTGCCGAGAAAGAATAGTCGCGGTTCCTATCACCATTGCGGACGAGATGAAATTACGCCTGTTCATTCTTCAAACTCCTCTGGAAACTTTCTGTATGAGAACGACGCCGGTTAAAGTCGGCGTCGTTCTCATCTTCACGGTTGACGATATAGAGACTTAACTTACGTCGTAGAAGTTTACTACTACATGGCGGGCATCAGCACGGCATCAACAACATGAATGACACCGTTGGACTGGTAAACGTCTGCTGTGGTGACGTTGGCCGAGCCGCCTCGCTCGTCCGTAACGATGATTCCGTTGCCGTTCATCCTGAAGGTGAGCGTTCCGCCGCTCACAGTCTTAAGCATGGCTGTGCCGTGTCCACGCTTGATGAGCTTCATAAGCTTCCTGGAGTCGTAGCTTCCCGAAACCACGTGGTACGTGAGCACTTTGGTCAGCGTGGCCTTGTTCTCAGGCAGAAGCAGTGTATCGACCGTTCCGGCTGGAAGCGCGCTGAAGGCCGCGTTTGTGGGCGCAAAGACCGTGAACGGGCCTCTGCTCTTGAGCGTGTCAACAAGCCCTGCGGCTTTGACGGCAGCGACGAGCGTTGTGTGGTCTGCCGAGTTTACGGCGTTGTCAACGATGTCGCGCGTGCGGTACATAGGCGCACCGCCGACCATAGGATTGTTCTGCGCAAAAGCTGCGAAAGCAGTGAAAGCGAGCGTGGCTATTGCCACTAGCGACCATACAGACTTCCTCATAATTCTTCCCAAATCTCCTGTGTTGTTGAATTTCAAAACTTCAAAAGAATCTACGGCGGCTATCAACTATCGGATTTAGTCTATGAAGAAATTTTATGCGATTCGTTCAGATGAGCCAGGGGGCTACACATTCTTGAGTCGGACGAGAAAGACAATTCACCACCGAAGACCGTAGAGAATGCAGAGGAAGCCGGAGCGAGATTCAGAATATCTAATCTCAAATTTGAGATTTCAGATTTGAAATTCCTCTTATAGCAATTCTCACTTGAGCGCGCCAAGAAGTCAGTACCGCCTGAGAGCAGGGATGAGGGATGAGGGCGAAGGGATGAATAAGAATGTAGTGAACAGGTCAACATACAATTGTCTCCTTCTTATTCATCCCTCATCCCTCATCCTTCATCCCTCCTCTTAAGCGGTACTGACCTGAATAGACCCTGCAATAAGGACTCGGATTTCCTTGTGCCAGCCCCGCTAGGTTAAACTACAGGCATGCGCATGCTCGTCGTTGATAATTACGATTCGTTCACTTACAACCTTGTGCAGTACCTCGGAGAACTCGGCGAAGAAGTTATCGTGCGCCGTAACGACGAGGTGACGGTTGAAGAAGCTGAGGAGAAGATTCGACCAGACAGGCTTCTGATTTCGCCGGGGCCGGGCACGCCCTCGGACGCCGGAGTGTCGCTTGATATGATTCGGAGATTTTCGGGGAAAATTCCCATCCTCGGCGTCTGTCTGGGGCATCAGGCGATAGGGCAGGTTTTCGGCGGGCGCGTTGTGCGCGCGCCCATGCTCGTTCACGGCAAGGCATCGGAAATCTGCCATGACGGAAAGACGATTTTCGAGGGGCTTGAATATCGCTTTCCCGCCGGGCGCTACCATTCGCTCATAGTGGAACGCGACACCTTGCCAGCGTGTCTGGAAATATCCGCGACGACCCCGGACGGAATCATCATGGGCTTTCGCCATCGCGCTATGAAAGTCGAGGGCGTGCAGTTTCATCCCGAATCAATCCTGACGACGGAAGGCAAGCGCCTGCTCGAAAATTTTTTGAAAATGTAAATAACGGTTTTCAGTTTTTAGTTCT
>DATHJK010000501.1:0-11387 GCA_035316225.1 Pyrinomonadaceae bacterium | reverse complement strand
GTGTGGCCGGGCGCGCTTGTGGGCACGTTGCTGGCTTTCGTAATAGCGCTGGGCGAATACGTTGCGAGCGTGCTCGTGTTTGTTCCACGCAGCCGCCCCATCTCGATTGCGATTGCGTCCGCGATGCGCGACTTTAATCTCGGCACTGCGGCGGCCTACGGCGTCATTCTGATTCTGATTATCTCAGCCAGCATGGTAGTCGCGGCGAGGTTGGAGCGAGGGGAGAAAGCTTAAAGCTCATTCAATACCCACAACAAATGCTCAACCCCTTTGCGAGCTTAGCTCTTTTCTTTGCGCCTTTGCGTGAACCCTCAACTCTCACTAACTTGAGCTTTGAGAGTATTACTATTTCACGCTGGAGGCGCAAAGAGAGAACCAAAGCTCGCAAAGGGGTTTTGCAAAAGGCTCTCTTCGCCGTAAACTTCTTATAACTTTGTCTGGAGTTCCAAATGAGCAATAAGTTTTCATGCTTCTCATTCAGCGCTTATAAATTTCTTCTGGCGCTTCTATGCTTCGCGCTTCTTGCGCCCGCGCCGTTGGCCCAACGCGCGACTGCTCGCGCTCAAGTGTCTTCTGCTGAAAGCGATAGAGCAGAACTCCATCAGGCGCTGCTCGATCTGACTAATCCCTTGACGGTGATGTGCGTCGCTGCTCACCCGGATGATGAAGACGGGGCGACGCTCACTCTTCTTAGAAGAAAATATGGCGTGCACACGGCGAGCCTGTTTTCGACCTACGGCGAGGGCGGGCAGAACGCAATGGGGCCGGAGCTTTATGAAGAACTCGGCGCGATACGCGCGCGCGAGACCGAAGCTGCTGCGAAGATTCAAGGCTCCGAGCCACACTTTCTGGCCTTGCGCGATTTCGGTTTCTCGAAATCCGCCGACGAAGCTTTCCGCGTCTGGGGACACGACGAAGCGCTTCGCCGCATGGTGCTGAAGATACGCATGCTTGAACCCGACGTAATCATTACCAATCACGACACATCGAGCGGGCACGGCCATCATCAGGCGACAGGCCGCCTCGTGCTCGAAGCATTCGACGCGGCGGCAGACTCCGCGCGCTTCCCCGAGCAGCTTCACGACTACGGCATCCCTACGTGGCAGGTCAAGCGGCTTTTCGTTCGCATCAATTACGAGGGAGGAGCGGGGAGCAGAAATTTGGAAGAGGAAGCCGAGCGCAATGGGAAAGTTGTTTCAGTGAACGTGAACGAGCGCGACCCTGTGCGCGATTCGACTTATGCGGAGCAGGCATTACAGGCGCTTCACCAGCATGCCTCTCAAGGCCCATGGCCGGACACAGTTCCCGCAGCGATGCTCAACATACGCTACCGTCTCGCGCGCGAAGCCACGCATGTTCCGCCACTTCCCTCCCATGCGCAGACATTTCTTGACGGCTTGCAACTGCCACCCGCAGTCGCCGCATGGCTGGATATGCTGAAGATTGACGGTCGGCCTCTCTATGATTTCGTAAATGAAGGCGACCGCGTTTTTAGTCAATTAATCGCGGCGTACAGAGACAGAGGGAGACTACAGTCGTTAGGTGTTGAAGACAATCAAAGGTTTGTTTTGATGAGCGTACGATTGAGTCAATCGCTGGCGCTGGCAAGCGGGATTGAGATAACGCTCTCTTCGCCCGAAACGACTCTGGTTCCGGGTTCGACTCAGCCTGTTACTATTAACTTTAGAAACACGGGTACTCATCAGGCGATTGTAAGAGGACAGGAAGGTGAAGAGGTGAGACTCGCGCCCGGAAACTCTTCGAGCCTGCAAAAGTACGTTAACATTCCTGCGAGCATGCGCAGCAACTTACCGCTCTACGAACACCTTTATGATGGCTACTCGGCTGGGCTAGAGGTGAGAAAATACTTTCAAGTAACTGTAGACAATAATCCGCGCTTTGCTATGTCGCCATTCATTCTCTTTGATGTCGCGCCGCCCGTAGAGATAGCAAGCGTCAGCCCGTCGCTTCTCGTTCTGACGCCAACAACGTTAATGCATCCCGGTTCTTTGAGAGTCCAACTCATTAATCATCTGAAGACAGCAACCACAGGACGATTGACCGTTTTAGCTTATATTTCTGATCTGGATCGACGCAAATTCGAGATCGAATTCAGGCTTTCGGCTAATGAATCCCGCGCCTTTGAAATTCCAGACAACGACCTTTCAAGATTGATGAGAAACTTGCATGCGTCGGGTTCGCCTTTTACCGGAAAACTAACTTTCTCAATTTCCAGCACGAATAGAGCAGCAGGGCGCGAGCAGACTGTTCAACGAGCAATTCCAATTAAATTGATCTATGCGACTGTCGCGCCACATTTGCGCGTGGGCTACATACGCAGCTTCGATTACACGCTGTCCTCTGCTCTCAACGCGCTCGGCGTTGAAAACAGAGAGTTAACGGTTGATGAGGTGCGCGCTGGCGATCTCTCAAAGTTTGACACGATTATTATTGACAATCGCGGCTACCAGTTTCATCCAGAATTGATAGCGGCGAACGCCCGGCTGCTTGATTTTGTGCGCTCAGGCGGCACGCTCATAGTCTTCTATCACAAAGCGAACGAGTGGAACCCGGACGCGCAGAGCAATCGCCCGCAGCTTGCGCCTTATCCGATTACGCTCGGCAGCTTGCGCGTCACGGACGAGAGCGCGCCCGTGACTTTCACAGAACCCGGCAATGCGCTGCTCAACTTTCCGAATAAAATTTCTCAGGAAGATTTTCAAGGCTGGACGCAGGAGCGCGGGCTTTACTTTCCGCGAGAGTGGGACGAGCATTACAGCGCGCCGCTTGCGATGAATGATGCGAACGAGCCGAGTTTGCGCGGCGGCTTGCTCGCTGCCGATTACGGGCGCGGGCGCTACATCTACACCAGCATTGTCTGGTACAGGCAGTTGCGCGCTGGCAACACGGGCGCGTATCGCGTCTTCTCAAACATGATAAGCTACGGGCGCGTGCGTGCCAGTAGCCAGCAGTAACACCTCGCGCTCGAATTCACTTTTCAGTCCGAATCAACTATGAAGAGAGTTATCGCCGGATTTCTTCTCTGTCTCGCTCTACTCGCTTACGCTCAAGGCGTACCGGCGCAGCGCTCTGAACAGGGGGCGCTCTTTCCCGTTCGGCAAAACGGCAAGTGGGGCTACATCAACGTGCGCGGCGAGTTGGTAATCAATCCTCAGTACGATGATGCGTGGGAATTTTCTGAAGGGCTTGCTTACGTGCGCGCGGGTGCCAAACGCGGGTTGATTGATAGAAGCGGGCAAACAGTGATTGATCTACAGCAGGTTGATTTCGTCGCAGGCTTCTCCGAGGGGCTTGCAATCGTTCAAACGAGCGGCATGAATGCGCGACGAGGTTTCATAGACCGTCAGGGCAGACTGGTTATTGCGCCGCAGTTCGAGGCGGCAGAAAGTTTTCGTGAGGGCATGGCCGCAGTGCTCCTGAACGGCAAGTACGGCTTCGTTGACAAGACCGGGAAGATGGTCATCAATCCTCAGTACGACCGCGCGTTCGGATTTCACGAAGGGCTTGCACTCGTCGTAGTCAACAACCGGCACGGCTTCATTGACCGTCGCGGGCGCACCGTCATCCAGCCCCTTTACTTCAACGCATTTCACTTCTCGGATGGATTAGCCAACGTCAAAATCGGCAGCACCTACGGCTACATCAACAAGTCCGGGAAGGTTGTAATAGAGCCAACCTTCTACTACGCAGGAACTTTTACGGAAGGGCTTGCCCCGATAATTCAGAACAACAAGTTCGGCTACATTGATAAGCTCGGAAAGATCGTAATACCCGCGCAGTTCGATTGGACGGAAGGGTTCTCGGAAGGGCTGGCGGTCGTCAAAGTCGGCGGCAAGTACGGGTTCATAGACCGCGCGGGCGCGCTCGTCATACGTCCGCAGTTTGACTTCGCGCGAGATTTTTCCGGCGGTCTGTCAAGAGTCACTGTCGCAGGAAAGATAGGTTACATTGATCGCAGCGGAAATTTTATCTGGAAGCCGACTAAATAATCGAAGGCAGCCAGCGCAAGCGTTTATACTTCCAGTTTCGCGCGGGCACGTTGCAGGAACGTTTTAATCATCTCTGCCACACGCTTCTGCATCTCTGCGCTGAGGCGTCCTTCGCCTACTAATCCGGCGAGCATGTGTAGGTCGCGTGCGTGCGTGCGTCGCATCTCTACCCGCTGGGCTATGCGTACGAGCGTTTTCGCGCCGCGCTCCTCGAATGCTGCAACGTAGCGAAGGAAGTTGCTCTGCTCGCCCGCCGCCGGAGAATACTCCAGGCGATGCGGGCTGTCGTCCGTCAACTCGACTGCGAAGGCGGCGCGCATTGCCCCAAGCATGGGCACGTCCGTGCGAACCATCCAGCGCTTGATGCCGTTCGCTTCGCTCCTGATATTCTCTACCCCCGGCATCAGGTCAACGACGTTGCGCAACTCGCCGAAGAATGCGCGCGCACGTTCCAAATTCGCTCTCAATTCAAACTGTTCGCTGTATTCCGCCCTTATTTGAAACACGATCTACCCCTCAATCACGAATTTAAGAGGGCGACTCAAAGAGTTATTGAATCAGCCCCCTCTAGTTTACTCAAAACGACGGCGAGAACAAAAAGGAGTTGAAGAAGAGTCGCGTGGTGGAGCGCCAGAACCCTCGGAAGTTAGGGTCTTCGGCGAACACTACGACGTGGCCGCGCCCCGTAGGCTCTTCGATCAAGTATGAAGTGTTGCGAAGCAACCTCTCTGTGTTGGGCCAAACGAAACCTGACACCAGCAACGAGCCTGTGCCTGTGAACACTATAGCGTTCGTGCCCTCGCGCGATGGACGGAAGAAGTAGCCGGATGAAACCAGCACGGGCAAGCTTGGGTCATCGTAGCCGTAAGTCAGAAACGTTGTGCGGTCTACGGTCGCGCGAAGGATTGCGCCGGGCACGCCTTCGGGCACGCGGTCTGGCCGCGCTGAAGGCGACGCAAGAGGTGGCAAGATAGGCGGCGCGCCCGCGAGTCTTTCCGCCTCGTTCGCTTCAGTTTGCTGCTGCTCCGTTGCAGTCTGAGTCTGTGCGCGTCGCGTCTTACGCTGCGGCGCGGTCGCTGCGGACATCTCGTTCGGCGTAGGTGATGGGCTGGGCGATGAGTTGGGCTGGGCTTCATCACCGCTTTGCCCCGCCTGACTGTCCTCGTCGCTTCCGACCAGCCGCGACGAAGTTAAGTTAACATCCTTGAGCGCAGCGAAGACGGCAGCGCCCTTGATGCAGACCAGAGTTCCGCCGCGCTCTATCCATGCGCGCAGGGTGTCTATGCCGCCTTTGCCGAACGCAGAAAAGTAGCGACCGGGCGAGCCGTCAGGCAGTATGATTACGTTGAAGCGATCAATGTCGCCGGACTTGATGTTGTTAATCGTCATCGGCGTGAAATCAACTCCCGCCTGATCCAGCGTCCACCAGAGAGCGCCGTAGCTTGTCTGGTCAACTCCATCATCAGCCGCGACGATGATGTTAGGCTTCTTCAAGGAGTTTACGTTCTCCGAGCCTATCCCTGTATCGCCCGACTCGTTGAAACCGGAGTTGACGGCCCAGGCTAGAGCGCGTGTCTCGCGCGCTAATCTGGCAATCGCTTCGTGCAGGCTTTCAGGGTTGCGCGACACACGCGCTATCAAAGTTCCGCGCGGCCAGTCGCGCCCGCCGGCGTTCAAGGTGCGCGTGGCTACTGCCAGATGAAAGCCCTCGCGCTGCAAGCGATAGGCGAGCGCAGCCGAAGCGTTGCGGTCGTAAGGGATGATGTAGGCGACTGAAGCGCGCCCTCCTACGACGCCTATGTTGTAGGCGTCTGCGAGCAGGCGCTCCGGCGGCAGCGCTCCGGCTGGCAACGCAGGGCGATTGGGAGATAGATTATCCTCGCCCGGCCTTTCGAGCCTGAGTTCCACGTTCTCAAAATCCTGCGCGTCCTCTGTCCAGTAAGCTTCGACGCCGAAGACCAGAGGGAGCGACCACGCAGTCACGTCGTAAAATCCGTAATCTTCTCTGGAAACGCTCTGGCTTCGTAGCTGGTTACGCGCAAAGCGCGCAAGCTGTTCTCTAACGAAAGCAGCATCCTCTTCAGTGTTAGGCTCAAGCAGAGCTTTAGCGAGACGCTTCTGCGGTTGGGCCATATCGATAACGAATGCGCCTGACTGGAAACTCTTCGCCGATGCTGAAGAGTTCGGTCCCGAATAATCGTGCGCCGCCGCAGAGCGGAAAGGCGCGCGAGAAGCTTTCACCTCTATGCCCGCGCGCAGCAGCACGTTCACAAGATCAACGGCGCGCGGAAGGTCTCCGTTCGGCACAAGCACCACGCGCTTCATGCGCCCCGCTCGCCCCTCTTCAATAGCCGTTCGTTTGAAATCGTAGTAATCACGAAGCCGCGCCTCTCGATTATCTGCGGCGGTCTGAAGCGTCGTCATTGAAGCGACGTAGTGCTTCGCTATAGAAGAGCGCAAGGTGACGATTGTGCCGTCATCGCGCCGCCAGTTGTAGCCCTTAAAACCTCCGCCGTCCGTCTCGTATGTCATCCCCGTAGCGCCCGTCAGACTCGGCCACGAATCCCAGTAGCCCGGATAGTACAGGTCGAAGATGTCGCGCACGTAGTAATCCCAGTTGTGCGCGTCGAACTGCGCGGCGTTGGCACGACCGAAAGTGGTCATCCAGCGGTCTGCCTGCTGCCGTGGAAGATTCGGATTTATAGGAAGCGATGCGGGCGGAAAGAAGAACTGTGAAGGCTGGCCGTGATGATCCACTGCGACCTGCGGATTCCATTCCAGAAACGCGCGCTCCATGTTGCGCGTCTCCGCCTGAGTGGAAGCTATGTTGTCGCGGTTGAGGTCGAAACGAAAATGGTTTGCGCGCCCCCAGATTGACCACGGCTCGCGGTGCTCGCTCGCAAGAGGATCAGGATTGCCAAGCCCGAACGAGTTGTACCATGTGACGAAGCGCTCGTGCCCGTCCGGGTTCTCGCCCGGCACTACGAGCACAAGGCAGTTCTTCAAGATGCTCTCGGTCGCGGGTTCATTCGAAGCGGCGAGTTGATAGACCACCTGCATCATCGCCTCGAACGACGAAGACTCGTTGCCGTGAATCGTGTAGGCGAGCCAGACCACAACGGGCGTTTCGGAGATTATCTGCTCAGCCTGCGCGGGCGTTGTGCTGCGCGGGTCTGCCAGCCGCGCCATGTTAGCTTTAATCTGATCGAGCCTTCGAATATTTTCCGGCGAGCTTATAGCGATGAGATGCATCATGCGATGCTCGTTCGTCTCGCCTATGTCCAGCACGCGCACGCGGTCTGTGGCGACCTGAGCAATCTTTTCTACTACGCGCTCCATCGTCGCGTAGTTCGTATGAAAATCACCAACGTCGAAGCGCGTGACCGCCTGCGGGCGCGGCACGCTTTCGCGGTAAGGCCCGCGCGCATAAAAGTCGAAGCGCGGTTCTTCACGCTGAGCATAGACGACGTAACCAAGTAATAGACAGAAGAAGAGCAGCGAGGCGGCGCGTAAGATTTTTTGGCTTATCATCAGTTTGCAGGGCAAGCTTTCAGAAAATTTTATGAATTTGAGAAGGCAGCGCTGCGAATCTTACATCGCTTTCACCCCAAGACTCAAATGCACAAGCTCAAAATAGTATCCGTTCTTGAATAGAGGGGAGTCGAGATTCATCACCGAAGACCGGAGAGGGCACATAGATTACACCGAAGAATAATAAAGAACCTGAGATTTGAGATTTCAAATTTGAATTTGAAACCCTCTCTGCTGTCTACGTGCGCTCTACTATCTTCGGTGGTGAATTGTCTTTCTACTTTAACTCGACAATGAATAGCAGTATGGCTTCCATCAAATGAAAGATTCGGTCACAATCAAGTAATGACGGATACACAATTCAGGGACAGATGCCCGCAATGCGGCGAGGGGCGATTGCGCTCGTGGCGCGAGCTAAACGATGAGGAGCGCATGGTCGTGCTACGCCTTCCGGCCTCAGCCGACTACACGCGCGCCGAACGCGAATCGCGCCATCGCTGGTGCGCACGCTGCTGGCACGAAGAGACAGAAACGCGGGCAGAAGGGTGAAGAAAGTAGTGCAGAATGATGAGTGATGAATTAAATGCTTTTTAGTTCATCACTCATCATTCTGCATTCTGCACTACTTTCTTCATCGTTCTTTCGTATGCTGCGCGAATCTCTTTCATGTGGGTGGCGAGGTCTGCTATCAGAGTTTCAGCCGATGCGTAGCCTATAGCATGTGCGATGTCTGCGAGCGCGTGGCGGCCTGCGGCGGGAAGGCGCGTAGCGCGGCCTATGACCAGGCGAAGTGCGTGGTCTACTTTGCGCAGCAGCGCGTAGCCTTCGTTCATCGCTGTGAAATCTTCTTCGGCGAGCGAGCCTGCGTCGTGTAGACGCTCGAGCGTGGCGCGAGTGGAGCGCGCATGGCGGTCGTCCGGCACATCGTCTCTCAGTTGCAGGTATCGCGTTGCAAAGTAAACGTCCAGCATGCCGCCCGGCCCGAACTTAATATCAACGTGACGTGCGCGCCTGTCCGTCTTCTCTATCTCAAGCCGCTCGCGCACTTTGAGAGTTTCAGCGCGCAAATCTTCGCGGCTGCCTACACGCGCCACGCTATGAACTATGCGCCGCGCTTCTTCCTCAATCTTCGACCCCAAAGCAATCTCGCCCGCAGCCGCGCGCAGCTTAACGTAAGCCAGCCACTCCCACGCGACCGAACGATTTTCAAGGTAATCCAGAAAAGCGCGCGCGCCGGATACGGTCGCGCCGTTTTTGCCGTCCGGGCGCAATCTCAAATCTACACGGTAAAGATAACGGTCGCGCGTCATGCCTGAAAGCGCTGTGACCAGAAGTTCTGCCATGCGCGCGTAAGCTTCTTTGTGAGTGAGATGTTTCAGAGGTGAAGGCCAGTCCTCGTCGTAAACGAGAACCACATCCAAATCCGAGCCGTAATCCACGCCTCTGCCGCCTAATCGCCCAAGACCCAGCACAGCCATGCGCGGCTCTGCGTCCAGACGGTCGAATTTTCGACAAAACTCGTCGCGCGCAATCTTCAACCCTCCATCCAGACTTGCTTCGGCAAGTTCTGTCTGCCGCGCGTTCGCTTCAAACATCGAAAGCTTCCCGGCGGAATCGAGCGCGCCAATCTCGAAGAGCAATCCGGCCCAAACCTTGCGCAAAGCTGAAAGACGAGAGCGAAACTCAGCGCTCTGTTCGACCGCTTCAAAAAGTAGAGTCCGGTAATCGGTCGTCGGCGCAAGGCTGTTGCCTGCACTTGCGCGCGAGGCGTGCTTACTCTCGTAGAGCCTTGCGTTCCCGGCCAATGCTATAAGCTCTGGATGACATGCGACCATCTCGCCGAAAAATTCTGACGCGCCGCAGATGCGAACGAGTGCGCTCAGAGTCTCTTTGCTCACCTTAACTGCTTCCGAAGATTTTTCAAGCGAGGCGGCAATTCGTGCAGTCGTCATCAGAGCGCGATGCGAATTAAGCGCAGTGCGTGCCGCTTCGCGTAAGGTCTCTTCGGTCTCTTCAATAAGAGCGCTCTCAGATTCTGCGCGTAGATCAACGAGGTGTTGAGCGAAGACTCTGGCCGCAGCCTGTGTCGCCAGACTTTCCGCATCGAGCGGTTGAGCGGGCTTGACCTGATGAACACAGGGCGCTGTAGGAATAGAGCGAGCGTCCGGTTCTCTGTTCGAGTCATGCGCTTGCGTGCTCTCGAAAACACGCTCGAAGGCCGCGCGCACGTGCGACGTGTGCAATTCAAGCGCAAGGTCGAATTTATTGAGAGCATCAGCGCCGGAGAAATTCATGCGGCGCGCTATTGTTGCGCGCTTTTCCGTATCAACCGGGACGGAATGAGTTTGCAGCCCATGTTCCATCTGAAGGCGATGTTCGAGCGCGCGAAGAAACGAGTAAGCGTCGGAAAGCTCCGTCAGCTCGCTCTTTGTGATTAGCTGCCGGTCTGCTATACGGCTCAATCCTATGAGCGTGTGCGGCGCGCGCAGCCATGCGTCCGAGCCGCCGTAGGCGAGCGAAAGCGCCTGCGCTATAAATTCTATCTCGCGTATGCCGCCGCGCCCCAGCTTCACGTTGAAGCCGTTTGAATCCTGCGTCAGCTTGCGATCAATCTTCTGCTTGGCAAGGCGCACGTCTCTGAGCGCGTCCGCAATGGTAACATCAGGACGAAAGATGTGGTCGCGCACCCTCTCTGCGAAGCGAGCGAAGAGCGCTTCAGAGCCTGCGGACGCGCGCGAGCGAATCAGCGCTTGCAGTTCCCACGCTTGCGCTGACTCGCTGTAATAACGAACGGCTTCATCCAAAGAGGAAGCAAGCGCGCCGTCGCGCCCGTAAGGTCTGAGACGCAAATCAACGCGATAGGCAGCGCCCTCGCCAGCCGTCTGTCCGACGATGCGCGTTACTTCCTGCGCGAGCTTGACGAAATACTCGCGGTTCGTAATAAGCCCACGCTCGCCGTGTCCCGAAGTTGTGCCTTCATCCGAGAAAAGAAAGAAGAGATCAATGTCCGAAGCGTAATTTAATTCGCGCGAGCCTAACTTGCCTAAAGCCACCACGCAGAAGCTCGCAGCAGAAATCCTTCCCTTCTCACCCCTGGAAAGCGGCGCGCCGTAGCGGTTGTCCAGCGCAGCCCGCGCCAGACCGAGCGCGTATTCGAGCACGGCGTCCGCCAGGTTTGACAACTCTTCAGTCGTTTCCACCACAGTGCTGATTCGCCTTATGTCATGGAGGTAAACGCGCAGAAGCTCTCGACGACGAAAACGCGACAGAAGCAGATGAGGGTCTAGCTGCGAGTTAGTCAGGGCAAAGCGCCCCAGCGCTTCGCCAAGCTCTTCGCGCGTCTTCACGCGCACCTGTTGTCGCTCACGCGCAAGCCACTGGATGTAATCTGGATTCTGTAGAAGCGTTGCCCCAAGCAGAGGACTCCACGCTGCAAGCGCAAGCGCGTCCGAAAGCAACGCAGCATTTCGCGCAAGCGCGCGAGCGGCGCGCGGCTCTTCCGCCGCCAGCCGCTCATAAAACAGGCACGCGCCTTCCGCATCCGGCAAGTCGCGCAACAGACCTTCAACTTTTTCATTCGAAACAGCCAAGACGGTGATATATTACGCGGCCTCAAAGCGCATTAGCTAGTTCCGACCTTAATCCTGATAGACGGCTCGCCGCTTAACGAAAAGGAGATGAGATGAGAAAAAGACTTCTGGCAAGGTTAGTCATCATCGTGGCGCTGGGTGTAATTAGCTCAGCCCACGGCGTTCCCGCGTCGCAACCGCAACCGACAAAGACTCACCAGTACAGGTGTACGGATCGCAACCAATCCCTCTACATCGTAATTTACGAGAACAACGG
>DATHJK010000500.1:0-2049 GCA_035316225.1 Pyrinomonadaceae bacterium | reverse complement strand
TAAGAGGATGCGCTGGTTCTTAGCTCCGTAGGAGCGATATAACAGTAGCCCACGTCGTAAGACGTGGGAAGTAAGTCAATCATAAAGAGAAGAAGCCCCGCAAGGGGCGACATAAATCCATCATCAATTATGTCGCCCCTTACAGGGGCTGACCACGCAGTCATCTCTTATATCGAACTCACGTTAATTAGCTTCAGAATCTATAACTCTCTTCAATCTCACGAATCGAAAAATCTCCCGTCACTCGTTTTCATCTGACAGGCTCGCGCAGGATTGCTTCGGCAGCCTGTGCTGCGATGCGAGCCGCTACGGGCTTCGCATGTTTTAGACCTGCGATCTGTAGAAGCGATTCGCCCGTGCGCGAGAGCATGCGTATGAGGTCGCCCTCTTCGGCTCGCGTCTCTTCGACAAGCTCTTTCCAGTCCGCGCCGCTGGCCCACTCGGCTGCGGTCGCTGCTGCCGAAAAGTTTATCTCCGGCGCAGGCTCAAGCCCCTGCTTCCACTCTTCGGTGGCAACCGAGTAGGCAACTTCATCGAATCGCGAAAGTACAGTCACCAGAGAATCGCCCAACTCAAGCTCGCCGTAGTCCCTGTCTTCGTCCGCCGCGAGCGCGGCCATTAATCCTGCGGCGCGCGGCGTATCCAGCTTCTCGAAAAGCCCTTTATCAACCGCTTCGCCGACGAGGAGCGTCCTGTCAACGTGCAAGTCAGCGAGCCAGCGCCCGCGCTCCGTCACGCGCTCGCCCGTGAAATCCAGATAGCCGAAATGCTCCAACACGCGAGCGCGAAGCTCGAACGGTCTCCACACTTCATTGCGCAGAGCTTCTATGCGACTTTCGGCTCGTTCGATTGCCTCTGCATCCACGATGACAGACCACAGAGCTTCGGCGCATCTCTGTTTCTCTTTTTTGTTAATCTGGCCCGGCGCGATGCGGTCAATCATATTGTTGATTATCTCTACAGCATCATCTTCTTCCGAGCGCACGTCCTTCAGCTTCGGCTCGTCCAATACCAACTCACTCCCGCGCGTTCTCACTTCGTTGAAAGCCTCTTCGATTGCGTCCTCTTTTAGCGGGTAGATTTTGGCGAAGACGCGCGCAACGCGATCTAAAGAGAGGTTGACGCCGCGACCGTCCTCGCGCATGCCTATGAAATTAGTCCCTCGCCGCTGCATGACTAAAACGAGGCGGCGTCCACGGCGTCCCGTTGCGACGATGCGCCCGGACGTGACCTGTTCGTCCAGCCAGTTCATCATCACTTCTGCTCGCGTCTGCGGTAACCGCTCCAGAAGCCGCGAGCGAGCGCTCGCAAGCCGCTCAAGCCCGCGCGCAACATCCGTTGGAAGATCGCACCCGGCCTCTTCCAGCTTCCTCTTTATCTCTCTTTCGTTCTGCTCAATCTCTTTTTCAAAATGCGCGACGCGGCGCGCAACATCGCGGTGAGCAAAACTCCTTTCGGCAATCCCACGCACATGAGCGAATGATTGATAGGCGTCCAGAAGATTCAGAAGCGTGGAGTAGGTTGCGCGGAACTGGCTTTCAAGCGGGTCTGGCTGCGATTGAAGAATTTCAGCGATGCGCGCAGGGTCTTGATGAAGTCCGGGCGCGACGACGATGAAGCCAACGCGGTCTTTTCCACGACGGCCTGCGCGCCCCGTCATCTGCTGCAACTCGGAAGCGGTAAGCAAGCGCCAGCCGTGGCTTGAGCGAGCGTCCGCGTTCGTGACTACGACAGTGCGCGCAGGGAAATCAACTCCGGCAGCGACCGTCATGGTGGCGAATATAGCGTCAAGAAGCCCCGCGCTCATCAATCTTTCGATGGCGAGCTTCCAAGCGGGCGTGTGACCTGCATGATGCGATGCCACGCCGCCTTTGATGATGGCGTCCCAGTGACGATGGTTGCGAGCCTCCGGGTACTCTTCGACAAATTTCCGTAGAAAATCCCTGCGCGCGTCTCGCCGCTCTGCCCTGTCATCGCGTCTGGCAAGCGCGGCTTCACTCGCTGACTGGTCACACTTTCGCCGTGTCGGCAGGAATACGATTGCCGGAA
>DATHJK010000499.1:0-16588 GCA_035316225.1 Pyrinomonadaceae bacterium | reverse complement strand
GGCCACGTGCCAGCGTTCATGACAGCCGAGCAGTTTGTACGTGCGGGCGCTGACGAAATACAGCACACCAACTTTCTATTTCTGAATTTTCTTTACGACACTGTGCAAGACACGCGCACGCCCGCGCGCTTCACTGCCGTCGCACAGCACGCCGCCGAGATTGATCTTCAGTCCGAGCGCGTGCGCGATTTCATAAAGCTTCTTCAGGAGCATCACACAGTCGTTGATCCGACCGTGAGCGTTTTCGAGGGGATGTTCACTGCACGCGCCGGAACTGTCTCACCGGATTTCGCAGAAGTGGCAGACCGATTCCCGCCGCAGATTCGTCGCGGGCTTTTGAGCGGCGGCCTGCCCGTACCCGAAGGAATGGATCAACGCTACAGAGACTCTTTCGCTGCGATGCTCAGGATGGTGAAACTGCTTTACGATTCCGGCATCACGATTGTCGCGGGCACGGATTCTACGGCTGGCTTCGCTCTGCACCGCGAGCTTGAGCTTTACGCGCAGGCCGGAATCCCGCCCGCGCGCGTCTTGCAGATTGCCACCCTCGGAGCTGCGCGCGTGATGAAGCGCGACCGCGAACTCGGCTCAATCGCTTCCGGCAAACTCGCCGACATGATTCTCATTGACGGCGACCCCGCCGCGCGCATCAGCGACATTCGCCGCGTCTCAACGGTAGTCAAAAACGGAACTATCTATCAATCTGCCGCGCTCTATCAAGCAATCGGCGTTCGCCCATTAAGGTAAAAAAGTAGAGTTGGGCGGCCACGCGAGCGGCAGTATCATAAGTCCTGCTGCTCTTATATGGTGCAGCGTATTGGCCTATTGACTTTTGCAACAAGTTGGCATATCGTGCGCTCGTTATTTTAGGAAAGGCTGAATTCTCACGAGCCTGCTTAGTCCTTGCAAACTCGCCAAACTCAGCCACTCAGTTTGATCTCTTTGTGACTAATCAAATGCTCATTGCATTCTTCACTTCAAGGAATTGAACAGAACAGTTCCAGCAGAAATTCGGCTTTAGCTGACCTATCTATTGCCAACACCCTCCAGGGCAATTCAAAGATCGCTAAGCCGAGATAGAACAAGGTCGGAAACCTCAATCAAGAGATACAAACTAATAGTAGGAGGTATAAGAATATGCCAGTAGTTGGACCAATCAAAGAAACAAATGTGTTGGTTGTCTACGATACGGATTCCGGGGGCTTCGGAGGCCCGCTTGATATGAAAGGGCCGGAGATCGGAAGGGTGAACTACAGCCAGCCCGGCGGCAACCTGGTTCTTAAGATCAATCTGGAATTCGGTCAACCCAGTACCAAATACCAGGTTTTCCTGGTCTGCGGTCCCGCACATTCTGCCAGTTGCGGGTTTGTTACTGTAGGCGTTCTTGCAACAGATGCTGCGGGTGCCGGATCGGTCAACATCACTGTTCCCGCTGCTGTGTTAGAGAGTGCGCCTTTCGGCCCGGGCTTTCGAAACGATCACATAGACCTTTTACGGGGAGTAGGCGACCTCAGCAAGGGCGGTCTCACCGCAGGCGCGATCAATTATTACGTCTGTAAGAGAGCACCAGGTACGAAAGCAGCGGCCAAGCCTGTACCGCGAGAGATGCAGCAAGTCTCTGAGGGCGATCCGCTCGCAGGGAAGAAAAAGTAGAGCAAGCTCATGCGCTAAATATTCTTTAGCGCGCTCCACCTTAACTCATGCTTTCCAGCATGTAGCCTGAAGAAGGGGCAATATCAAATATGGGATAAGGAATTGTCCGATACTTGATATTGCCCCTCTTCTTCTTTCAGTCGGATAAGCCGGGTTGAGTTGTTGATAACGCGGCGCAGGAAGGTGTTACAGGACATCCTTCGTCAATAACAGTCTAATTAGCGGTATTATTCGAGCGAATTAGCCAACTTCATCAAGCCGCTTCACCACGTCGAATTTTCTCAAGCTGCCGCACTCGACCAACGTAAGCTTGCGCGACTTCGGACTGGAACATCTCTCTCGTCTCCATCTCATCATCAGCCACAGGCTCAAGCGCTAAGTCCATGTATTCGTGTCGAAGCGGATCGCGTTTTATCTTGCGATAGATGAGGCGCAGGCGCAGATATAGAGTTATCCAGCGCATCTGCTTCCACAGGGTTTCGATAAAATATTTCGGATAGAAGGTCAGGGCGGATTCCAGTGGGCGTCCAGACCTGCGCAGGCGGCGAGCCTTCAGGCGCAGGAAGCCGCCTTCGAGCGGGTGAATTTTCTCTATGCCGATGCAGCCTTTGAACCAGACTATGAGAAAGAGAGCTTTGCCGGGGCTGACTCCGGTTGCCATCGCGCGCCTCAGAACAGTTTCGATGTGCTCGTCAGTGTAGTAGGTCTCCCACGCCTCTTGATAGACCTGCTTCCACTCATCCAGCGTCATGCGCGGATGCCCCGCGACAGCATGATTTAAATCATACTTGTTCATGTCCGAGTCCATCCATGAACCGGCCTCGTGCAGCTTGCGATGATCTTCTGAACCGGGCAGCGGCGTGAGATAGAAGAATTCCAGCAGGTCAACGGGAAGTTCTTTCTGTATGACACGTATGTCGTGAAGAATGCTCTCAGGCGTGTCGTTGGGAAACCCCAGGATATAGCCGCAGTAAGTAAGTACGTGCGCCTTCTTCCATGCCAGAAGCATCTTGCGATACTCGGTTATCTTGTTCTGCTGCTTTTTAGCGCCAAGTAGATTTTCGGGGTTGATGTTCTCAAGCCCTATGAAGACGCGCTTGACTCCGGCGCGCGCGGCCTTCTCTATGAAATTCTGTAGACGGTGGCAGAGCGTGTCCACCTGAATGATGAAATTTATCTGAAGATTCTCGACCTCGCGCAAGCGTATGAGACGGTCAAGGATAGCTTCCCAGTTCTTGTTGCGCGCGAAGTTGTCGTCGGTGATGAAAAAACGGTGTATGCCCTGCGCTACGTTTGTGCGCACTATGCGCTCAACGTCATCGGGCGAGCGGTGGCGAGATTTGCGCCCCTGTACGTTGATGATTGTGCAGAACGAGCATTGATAAGGGCAGCCGCGCCCCGCGTCGAAACTGGTATTAGCGCCCGCCGTGCGCATAACACGTTCCGCCGGAAGTAGCGGCATCGCAGCGTCTTCCATGTCCGGCAGGTCGTTCATGAAATTGTAGAGCGGCTGAAGCCGCCCATCCCATGCATCTTTGAGCACCTGACCTAGACGGCCTTCTGCCTCTCCCGCAAACAACGAGACACCCATCTCTTCTGCGCGACGCACATCAGGGTCGCGCTCTCTTAGCATCGCAATCGTGCCGGAGACGTGGAAACCGCCTATGGCTACCATAATCCCACGCTCGCGCAAAGGGGCAGCGATGTCGAGCGCGCGCGGAAACTGGTTCGATTGAACGCCGACCAGCATCACCATACCCTTGTCTGCGCTCTCCACCAGCGACGCGATGCGGTCGGGACGAATGCGTGTGTTCGTTTCGTCGAAAGCGTGTATATCAATCTCAACATCATCGCCCAGCACTTTTTGTCCGGCGCATTCCAGCGCCAGACCGTACAGCACCGCAAGGCTGTTCGACGGAATCGCAGAGCGAAGCCACTGAATGACATAGCCGTCGTCGTCATAATGCGACGGCTTAATTAGTACAAGGCAAAAACGTGCTGGCTTCTTCTGGTTGGATTCGATCACGCGGCACCTTTCACGAACGTGACGTTGATAAAGCAAAGTATCTGATAGCTAACTTTTATGTCAAATGTGAGCACTTTAGGGCTTTAGACCATTAACTATCCTTCTGAGACCCGCAACTCTGATTGCCAGCACCCTCGCTTCCGCCTTGAGCAGCCTTTCTCACGACGACAGCACGGGCGCTGTCGTTGCCACCAGCCCTGCTCGTCGCGCCACTGACCTTGCTCGCAATCTCACCACCCCTGCTAGCAGCCCCACCGCCCTTGGTAACAACGTCACGGCCTCATCCCACAACGCCACCAACCTTACTCGACAAGTCACCAGCCCCGGTGACATCGCCACCGGGGCTACTCTCATCGCGAGCAAACCTGCTGAAGCTGTATGCTCTAGCCAGTTAGTCACACACGAACGGCTATAGTTGCGGTTTATCGCGGAAGCGGTTCCGGTATTGACGCAATCGCGTAGGCAAGCACAGCCATAACCGCAGCATTCTCTGCTAACTCTCTCGGTTTGACTTTATCAAAGGTGTCGGCTGCCGTGTGGTGATAGTCGAAGTAGGTGCGCGTGTCCTGCCAGATTCCGAAAGCCGGAACGCCGACTTTAGCGAGCGGCGAAATGTCCGTCTCCGTGTCGTCGGACATATTCATCAGTCCGCCGCCTGAGCTTTCCAGAACGCCGGAGAGCGGCTGGAGTACCTTGATGAGATTGGGGTTTCCTGTTGCCACGAATCCTAGCGGGTGACCAGCACCCCTGTCGCTCTCGATTGCGGCGATATGATTCTGAACATCCGCTGCATGCTCTGCGGCGTAAGTCTTACCACCGGCGGTTCCGTTCTCTTCGTTCATCCACGCTATGAATCGTATTGTGCGCCGGGGGCGAAGATGAAGCTGCTTGAGAATCTGCAAGGTCTGCATAGCGATGACCACGCCAGCCCCGTCGTCAATCGCGCCCGTTCCTAAATCCCATGAATCCAGGTGGCCTGAGACTATGACGATTTGCTCCGGGTGCTCGCTGCCTCTCAAATCCGCTATGACATTGTAGCTCTCAACGTCTGGCAACTGCTGCGGCGTCAGTGTCAGCTTCATTCGCACGCGCCCCTGCGATGTTAGATATGCCATCATGTCCGCGTCTTCCGCCGCGACCGCTGCGGCAGGGATGCGTGGAGCATCGGCAGCGTAGCGTGTCGCGCCCGTGTGCGGAAGACGATAGCTCAAACCGCCGACCGAGCGAACCATTGCGGCGACTGCGCCGAGACGAGCGGCTGCGCTTGGCCCATCGCCGCGATAGACCACCGCTTCGCCATATGCTTCGCCGCCGAACCCTTGCGCGGCCATCTGTTCGTCAAAGCGATAATTGAATAGAACTATCCTGCCTTCGACTTTGTTACGACCCATCGCCGCCAGCTCGTCAAAGTTATTTACTACGACCACCTCAGCCGTGATGCCTTCGGCTGGCGTCGCCACGCTCCCGCCGAGCGCGGTCAACACGACCTTCTGCGTGGTGTTCGGCGCTTGCCCCGGAAATTCCATTAACGCGCCCGTTTCAAGCCCGCGAACCCAGTGAGGAACCATGATCTTCTCAAGCTTCACTTCCATTCCAAGGCGGCGCATCTCGTCTGCGACGTACTCGACAGCATGTTGCGCCTGCGGCGAGCCGCTAAGGCGTGGGCCAATGTTGTTGGTCAGGTGGGCCAACTGCCTCAGAGCGTAATCGCTCTCCAATGCCGCCTGCTGAATCTGCTTCAGCTCGCGCAGAAGTTGCGGGCTGAACTGGCTGGATTGCTGTTGCATCTCGCTCAGCGTTCGACGCTGCGCTATGAGCGCTATCCAGCCAGACGAAGCTATGAACGACGATGCGAGGAGAAAGAGAAGAAGCTTCCGGCGGCTTCCGGCGCTTAGAATTTTTTTGCTCATGTTAACTTTAAGTTTACATACCGATGATAAAGTTTATCCCTACATAGGAGCAGGACTCGCGGGCGTCGCGGCGTAATGCGGGCAAAGCTCCGGCGAAAGCGTAGCCATCAGGTTTGAGCCTCTCGAACTATTTTGAATTTCGGAGAGAAGCTTAACGCCCTTTGCACCGCTGCGACAAGCGCAAGCGACGGGTTTTAGCTTTAAGCATCAAGTCAGCGCCGCGATGGAAAGCAAGTAGGAAAACGGCAACGATGAAAGACAAGCTATTGAAGATGAGCAGTTATTCTTTCATCTATCATCGTTGCCGCCTTCCCGGTTCCTATTTGCTCTTTCGGCGTCGGCACTGACTGAGGCCCCTGACCACACTCGACCGCTCTGGTTTGGCTTTTGAGTCGTATATCCCTTAAACTTTTGTTCAGCCCAACTGTTTCATGAGAGATATTTTGATGAAAGAATTGGCAGAGCCTGTATGGGCAGTGGTCAGCGAGCGCGACTGTGAAGCCGCAGGTCTCACCTACGATGAGGCCAGAAGGCTTGAGCAGCGTTTGAAGCGCGATAATATTCATGGCCTCTGCATAGTCACTACGGAAGCCGCGCGCCGAATGAATAGCAAAGATGAAGCGGGAAGACGGAAGGCGGAAAGAGTAACCGCTCATCTTAAATAGCTCTTCTTTCATCTCTCATCCTTCATCCCTCATCCTCGGCTTTTCCCATCTTCCGCCTCAATCTCAAACTCCGCGACGAGCGGCAGGTGATCTGACGCAACGAGCGACGTGCGGCTCTTGTGCAGCCTGAGCTTGCAGAGTTTCATTTTCGAGTCGTAGTAGATGTGATCCAGATGCACGAGGGGCAGCACGCCGGGATAGGTGCGTGAGCGCCGCAGGTGGTAACGCACGTCAGCGCTTTCGAGATGCGCCGCGAGCAGTTGCGACGCAAGGCCGTGCGTCCACTCGTTGAAATCACCGAGCGCCACGCGAGCGCCCTTCAATTCCGGGTTATTCAAAACCTCTTCGCTCACCAGCACTCGCCCCTGATGACGGCGCTCAAGAAAAGCCGTGCCCAGATGAATGTTGAAGAGATGAACGAGCGCGCCATCCTCAACTTTAACGTCCGTGCGAAGAGACCCGCGCGGCTCGCACCAGCGCCATGTGATCTCATAGTTGTGCGCGAGCGCTATAGGCCAGCGGCTCAGCGTCGCGTTGCCGTAAGGCGCGCCGCGAATCTTGCGGTTCTCGCCCACAGCCAGATGCATTCCCAACTCTTCTGAAAAAAAGCGCGCCTGATTCTTCTCTCTGGCTTCGCCCTCGACGCTCAACACCTCTTGAAGCGCTATGATGTCTGCTCCGGTCTCGCGCAGCACCTCGACTATGCGCTCAGGTCGCACACGACGATCAAGCCCTCTACACTTGTGCACATTGTAAGTAGCAACCCTGAACATGACAGTTTTAAGTTTTGAGTTTTCAGTTCTCAGCTCGGTCTTTTTCTGAAAACTGAAAACTCAAAACTTAAAACTGTCATTTATCCAGCGTATTTGGTTCTGATTCGCACGCAGCGTTCCAGTGGGGCAACGTTTTCTAGGACTTTAAGGCGCAGGTCGCGGTCTAGCGCGGGCGTGCGCTCAAGGAAGTTTTGAACGGTCGTGAGAGCGTCGTTGCTGCATTGTCCGCCTAAGAATGCGCCGAGCCAGTTGTTGATGAAGAAGATTTTTCGCGTGCGCTTGAGCGTGGGCAGCATTTCAAGAGCGGGGGCTAGGTATGGAAGAGTCAGGTCTGATTGAAGAATCATGTTGAAAGGCGGGGCGCTAGCCTCTATCCAGCTTTCCGGCAACTGCTGGTCGTGCATGTAAGCGTCGAAATATTTTTTCTTCGTCTCCGCGTCTCTTCGTGCAGCGCCCGCTGCATAAGTATAGCGTCTTCCATCATCTGTTACATCAGCCGCACTCTGTTGCTCCAGAAGCGAGGGGGCGTCGCGGTCATCGCGCGCTAATAAAGCCGTGATGATGTCGAAGCGGTCGCGCGAGCGAAGCGTCATGCCCGGAACTATTAGTTCTCCGCGCAGGATTTTCTTCAGATTCGCGCGCCCCTCATCCGTCATGGCGATTGATTGGTAAGCGCGGAAATATGTGATGCGAAGCCCGGGAGTCTCCGCATTCATCATGCGATCAAAGATCAATCTTTCAAGTCGGGGCGCAACCTGTTGCCGCTGTGCGTCGGAAAGATAGTAGTTGAAGGCAACGCGCACGCGCCCGGTGATGCTCTGCACCGTGACATCATCTCGCTCTCGTTCGACCTGCTTGATTGCAAGCTCTATGTAATCTGCGGGCGCAAGCTCGGCCTCGCGCACGCTGTCCCACAGAGAACCCCAGAGCAGCGCCCGCAGAAAATCGTCCTGCAAAGCGCCCAGATGATTGAGCACGTAATCGCGGCTCTTCTCGTCAAGCAGGAAACGCCCGTAGCCGTAATCTTCATAGTTGGCGAAGACGAAATCCGGCCTCCTCTTTCCCATAGCCTGCGCAACAATAGTCTCGCCCGCGCCGTTCATCGTCACCGTGAGAACTTCGGGCGCGCTTTCGCTGTGCGCCAGAAGAACTTTAACTCGCATGGGCCAACCGCCGCCTTCCTGCAACACGTCCGATTGCTTCAGGACGAAACGATTGATTCGCCCCGCGCTGTCCGTGCTCCATTCGACGCGCGCGTCCGCCATGCCTCTACGCTTGACCCATGCGTTGGCCCACTCGTCCAGTCTTCGGCCAGCGACTCTCTCAAAATCATGAACCAGATCAGCCCACTCCGCGTTCGCGTAGGCGTGCTCTCTCAGAAACATCCTGACGGCGCGCTGGAACTGCGCCGGGCCAAGAAAGAATTCAGCCTGCCGAAGCATGGAAGGAGCTTTGCGATAGACTATGTTTCCGTAAGCCGATTTGGCCGCGCTAAGATTTCCAATCTCCTGAAAGATGGGCGTCGTGCCCTTTGTTGCATCGGTCTCGTATGCGCCGGGCTTCGTCTTCTGGTAAAAGACTTTCCATGCGTTGTATTGCGGCATAAGCTGTTCCATAGCCTTGTAGGCCATGAACGTCGCAAATCCTTCCTTCAGCCACAAGTCATCGAACCAGCGCATCGTCACGAGATCGCCGAACCACTGGTGCGCCGCCTCGTGGAACATGACTTCAGCGCGGTTAATGAGGTCGCTTGAAGTGGGGTCTGTCGGGAACAGTATTCTATCCTCGCGCAAGAATGTCGCGCCCGCGTGCTCCATCCCGCCGTAAGCGAATTCGGGAATGAGCACTTGATCGTATTTCGTGAACGGAAATTTGAAATCGAAATATTTCGCAAGGAAAGCGAGGTCTGCGCGCGTCATCCTGAAAAGCTCGCTCAACTCCTTTTTTGCTTTCTCTATCTGCGACTTGCGTACAAATATTCTGATCGGAAACGTGGCCTGCTGTTGCCGTGTCGCCTGTAAAAGTCGTTCCCGTTCTTGTGCAGTAGCATCTTCTTCATGAAACTCGGCGAAAGGGCCGGCGGCGAAAGCGAAAAGATAGGTGCTGATGGGTTGCGTCTCTCGAAAGCTTCTCTGGACAATTCTATTCACAGAGTTATTAGCGCCGCGCGAGGCTGTGTGAAACTCGTCCCTGATGCTCGTGTTGGTCACAACCTTCCAAGTCTCAGGCGTTTCCGTCTGAAGCTGGAAGCGCGCTTTCAAATCAGGTTGGTCAAAGCAGGGAAAAGCCGTGCTCGCGTCCGAAGGAACGAAGAGCGTGTAGACGTATTCCGAATTATCTTCTCTGTCCATGTATCGCGTGACGGCGCTGCCGGACGTGGCAATCGGCGAAGTGAAATGAAGGCGTATGACGTTCTCGCCTTTCATTACGCCGTCCACCAGAATCAGATGATCGTTAGCGGCGCGGGCTTCCGTCTTGCGCCCGTTTATCTCTATGTCCTGCACATTGGCCTGCGCCTCGCCCTGCGCGGCAGATGATGCGCGCCAGTCCAGTATGATTCTGTCCGCAGTGTCGTCAAGAGTGACGCGAATCTCCTCTGTGCCTATCAATAGGGAAGCGCCCGCGCCGACTTTCACGCTCAGCGCGTAATGCACATCGCTGTAATGCGCGGCTCGCCAACGCGCCAGGTCGCGCGGCACGCCCGAAGCGAAATCATTCTGTTCGGCAACCGACATCATGCTGCACGCGATAAGGAAGAAAACGGCAAGCGTCAATCTCAACATATTATCCGCCTTGTCTAAAGCCGAATACCAAACTGACTTTGCGTTCTCGCTTTGCGTCTTAGCGCCTCCAGCGAGAAATATACCTCACGCTGGAGACGCTGGAGGCGCAAAGGAAACGCGAAAGCTTCTCTTCTTGTCTTGCCAGCTTACACAAAATCATGAAGAAGGCTCAATGTGTTAGAGTGGCCGGGCGCATGAGCACGAACCGTCGCACGCTAGTCATATTCAACAACGCAGCAGCCCGCGTGCGCCAGGTGTGGCCGCATGTCGAACGCGCATTGACCGATAACGGAATCAATTTCGAGGCTCATAAGACGGCGCACGCGGGCGACGCCACGACGCGCACGCGAGCGGCCTTGAAAGAAGGATTCGAGACCATAGTGGTTGTAGGCGGTGACGGAACGCTGAGCGAAGCAGCTTCGGGGTTTTTCGAGTTTCCGAACAGGGGCGATGCTTATGAACAGATGCCTGTGCCTGTGAATCCGAGCGCGACGTTAGCAATCATCCCGGCGGGGACGGGCAACGATCTTGCGCGTGGACTCATCGGTAGCCGCGCATCATTTGAGAAATGGCTGGCGGCGCTTGTAGCGCACTGCCGCGACGAAGGCTGTACGCGCGTGATTGACGCGCTTTATGGAATGGCCGGCGGCGGCGAGCGCCGGTTCGTTTGCATCAACGCCGCCACGTTCGGCATAGGCGCTGAGGTTGCGGCGCGCGTCGCTGCTCAGAAAAATTTCACACGAAGATTTTCCGGCGAAGTGCGTTTCGTGGCAGCGGCGTTCGGCGCTCTTATGGCGTGGCGCGAGCGACCCGTTCGTGTCACAGTGGACGGCCAAATTACGGAGCTTTCTACGAACCTGCTGGCCGTAGCTAATAACATTTGCGCGGGCGGTGGGATGATGTTCGCGCCGGAAGCGAAACTGGACGACGGCTTGATAGACGTTCTGCTCTCGTCGAACTTAACGCGCGCAACCATCTTGCTTGAGTTAAAGCGAATACGCACCGGCGATCATCTGAAGAATCCCAACGTACGCTTCACTAAAGCCACGCACGTCAGCATAGAGCACCTGACCGAGAACGACCCGCTCCCTCTGGAAGCAGACGGCAACGTGCGCGGCCACACGCCCGCAGAATTTCGCATCATGCCCGGAGCTATACGATTAGTCGTGCCTGAATAGAAACAGGGAGAAAGGGAAGAGGGTAAAAGTGGGAAAGAGGTAAAAGCATAAACGCTTTCTTCCTCTCTTCTACCCCCTTCCCCCAAGCTCTTTTATTGTGCCGGATTCGCTTCCAATCTCACGCGCGCGGTGTGGTAATCAACTATGGCTTGTGCGTAGGCCATACGCGCATCGGCGTATGCGGCCTGCGCGTCAACCACGTCTGTGATACTTGCTTTCTTTACACGGTAGCGGGCGAAGATGAGCGTGAGGTTCTGCTGCGCCGCCGTCACTCCCGATTGCGCGTCGCGTATGCGCGCAAGAGCGGCGAGGGCTGTGGCGCGCGCGGTGTAGAATTCCTGCCTGAGCAGTCTAATGGCAAGCTCGCGCTGCGAATCCAACTGCTCTGCGCGCAGCCGCGCCTGTGTCTCGCGGCTGCGGCTCGCGCCGAAATCGAAGACGGGGACTGTAAGCGTGACGATTACCGAGCCGCCTGAGAATCTATTCAATTGATGAATGTCGCCCGCGTCGAAACCCCCGTTGACGTTATAGGTCATCTCCGGCAGACGGTCTGCGCGTGCGGCTCGCGCGTCTGCAAGCGCCGCGCGCCGCTGCGCCTCTATCTGCGCAAGCTCCGGCCTGGTTCTTATCTGCTCCTCCGTGTAGCTTTCAAAGTCGCTGACGGTCGGAAGATTTTCATTAATGCCGGTGACATTAATCTGCGTATTGAATTCAACTCCGGTCAAAACCCTGAGCACGTCCATCGCTGCCGATTCACCGGCGCGAGCCTGCTGCAATTCGTCTCTGCGCTGCACGACCTGTGCGCGTGCGCGCAACGTGTCCGCTCCGCCGCTCTCGTCTTCGCCGCGCTGCGCAATGCCTTCGGCAACTTTCACAAAACCTTCGGCTAAGGATAACGTCTCTTCAGCAAGACGACGCTTCTGGCGCGCCAGCACCATCGCGTAATAAGCGTCAACGGTATTGAGCACGAGCGCGCGGCGCGCAATCAGAGTTCCGGCGCGCGCCGCTTCAAGAAGCTCGCGGCTGCGACGAAGCGCCGCGCGCAATCTGCCCGATAGATCAACTTCGCCGCCCGCGTTCAATAGCGCAGTCGTTTCGTTAATGGCGACTGATGAAGCGTAGCTGAACGTCAGCGGCTCGCCCGGCTCTCGCACGCGCGATGGCGTCGTGCCGAAATAGCTAAGCGGCGCAGTTATCTTCGGCAGGAATGCTGCGCGAGCCTGACGCACATCTTCACGAGCGATTCTCTCGTCAAACTGCGCCTGCTGAAACCCGGACGCTTGCTTGAGCGCAAGCCCTATAGCCTCTTCGAGCGTAAGGGAGCGCACAGGCCCCTGCGGTTGCTCGAAACCGCGCGGCGGCCCCTCGACGCGCCTGTTCTCCTGCTGAAGATTATCTTCCTGCGGGCTGGCTTCGGGCGTTGCAGTGGGGTTCGGTCTTTGCGCCGCTTGCGGCGGCTGAACCTGGCCGGGTCTCGCCGCAGGTTGTTGGGGCGTTGTGGCCGTAGGCTGCTGGGCTGCGATGATATGGGCAGAGAGGAGACAGAAAAGAAGCGTTAGAGAAGTTGTCAAATTTCTCAAGGGGGAATCTCCTTATATCTTTGAAGAGAGCAGATGAGTACAACGTGATGGAAGATTCAATTACAACTGTTTATTGTTTACTGCTTTCCGATTTCTCAATCTCTTCGACTTTCGCCAGACGCCTGCGGTGTCGCTCTTCTCCCGTGAAACGCGCGGCGACAAACGCGCGTACGATTTCAAGAGCAAGCTCTACGCCCGTCACACGCGCGCCCAGACAGAGCACGTTACAGTCGTCATGCTCGCGCGATTGATGAGCAGAGTAAGTATCGCCGCACATCGCCGCGCGCACGCCTTTCATCTTATTCGCGGCGACGCTTGCGCCAACGCCGCTTCCGCAGATGATGATTCCGATTTCCGCCTGCGCGCTCTGCACGGATTGTCCCACCGCGAGCGCGTAATCAGGATAATCATCCGGGCGGCTTCCATCATGCGTGCCGAAGTCTGTTATCTCATGCCCGCTCGCGCGCAGAACTTCAATCACGCGCTCGTTGAGCGGGTAGCCTCCATGATCTGCGCCGATAGCGATTCGCATATTCTCTATTTTTGCAGCAATGCTCGCGCACGATTCACAACATTCTCTACATTAAACCCAAGCTCGCGCATCGCAACGTCGCCGGGCGCAGAGCCGCCGAAGCGATTCAGACAGATGACATCGCCCTGCGGGCCAACGTAGCGATCCCAACCCTGCCGGACTCCGGCTTCGACGGCCAAGCGTGCAGGAGTTGATGGCGGGATAACTTGGTCGCGGTATTCAGCCGGTTGCTCTTCAAATAGCTCAAGGCAGGGCATGGAGACCACGCGCGTCGGCACGCTGTCCTTCTGCAACTGCTCGCGCGCTTCCAGCACAAGAGAAACTTCCGAGCCAGTGGCGAGCAGGATTAATTGCGGCGTCGCTTTCTCGCCGTTTGCCCCTTCCGCTTCTGCAAGGATGTACGCGCCGCGCCGCGCGCCCATCGCAGAAGCAAAACGAGTGCGATCAATAAGGGGGAGCTTCTGGCGCGTGAGCGCAAGAGCGGTTGGAAGGTTGCGGCGCAAGATAGCAGTGCGCCATGCCTCGCGCACCTCGTGCGGGTCTGCGGGGCGTATGACGAAAAGATGTGGGATGGTGCGCAGCGCCGCAACATGTTCTATAGGCTGATGCGTTGGCCCATCTTCGCCCAATCCGATTGAGTCGTGCGTGAAAACATAAACAACCTGAACTTCCGACAGACATGCCAGGCGAATCGCAGGGCGCATGTAATCCGAGAATGTAAGAAAAGTTCCGCCGTAGGGAATCAGCCCGCCGTTAAGACTGATGCCCGTCATCGTAGAACCCATCGCGTGCTCGCGCACGCCGAAGTGAATGATGCGGCCTTCGTAAGAGCCTGCTTCAAAGCTTCCGCCGTCCTTGATGTCCGTGTTGGTTGATGGGCCAAGATCGGCTGAGCCGCCGAACAGCATGGGCATGTGAGGCGCTAGCGCGTTGATGACTTCGCCCGAAGCTTGTCTGGTTGCCATCGGCTTCGCATTCTCGAAAGTCGGCAAGTGCTCTTCCCAGCCTTCCGGCAAATCGCCACTCATCGTCAAGCGCCACTCGCGGCCCAACTCCGGGTTCTTCTCTTCATACTTTTTGACGAGCGCGCCCCACTCTTCTTCATTACGTGCGCCGCGCTCTATGGCTTCACGAAAATGCGCCAGCGCTTCATCAGGCACGTAGAAAGTTTTGTCTTCAGGCCAGCCCAGATGTCTTTTCGTCTCGCGCACGGCCTCTTCGCCCGGCGCGTCCGAGTGCGCCTTGCGCGTGCCAGCCGTGGGCATGCCGTAGCCTATGGTCGTCTTCACAGAGATAAGCGACGGCTTCGTGCTGATTGATTGGGCTTCACGAATAGCGCGATCAATCGCTTCCGTGTCGTTTCCGTCTTCAACCGTGAGCGTGTGCCAGCCGTAAGCTTCAAATCTCTTCGGCACGTTTTCGGAGAAAGCAAGGTTGGTGAAGCCTTCTATGGTGACCTGATTATCATCGTAGAGGTATATGAGTTTCCCCAATTTCAGATGTCCTGCGAGCGACGCGGCCTCGCTCGCAACGCCTTCCATCAAATCGCCGTCCGAGACAATCGCATAGACGTAGTGATCTATGACTGGAAACTCCGGCCTGTTGAATTTCGCGCCTAGATGCGCCCCGCCAATCGCCATACCAACGCCGTTCGCAAACCCTTGTCCGAGCGGCCCCGTCGTTATCTCCACACCCGGCGTCAATCCATATTCGGGATGACCCGGCGTCTTTGATCCCCACTGGCGGAAATTCTTCAATTCTTCCAGCGGCAGATCGTAGCCCGTCAGATAAAGCAGCGAGTAGAGAAGCATAGACCCGTGGCCTGCCGAGAGCAGAAAGCGGTCGCGGTTAGCCCATTTCGGATTTTTGGGATTGTGGCGTAAGAAGCGCGTCCAGAGCACGTAGGCCATAGGCGCAGCGCCAAGCGGGAGGCCGGGATGACCCGACTCGGCCTTTTGCACAGCGTCAATCGAGAGCGTGCGAATAGTGTTGATGCAAAGTTGATCCAAATCTTCGGTCGGCTTAACTTCCTGCGGCGTTGACGCGCTCATCTCTTTATTTCCCTCATTTCAAATCAAACGATGTTAAGAAATTTGTCTTTGCGAGCTTAAGTCTTTTCTTTGCGCCTTTGCGCGAAACTACAATTAGCCTGAAGCTCAAGATTGTGGAAGTTGCAGGTTCACGCAAAGGCGCAAAGAAAAGACTTAAGCTCGCTAAGGGTTGACTATCAGTAACGGCGCTCATTCTAATTGTGCTAGGTCTCGCTTACGAGTTTTGCGAACTCCTGATCGGCGATGATGCGCTCGTAAATTTTACGATGACGTTCGAGCGCTCGCTTGTAAAGCTCGTGTCGCGCAGCGTCCGGCTCGAAAGTTTGCAGAATCGGCGCTGAAGCTTCGCGTATGCTTTTTAACTTGCCCGTAGCCTCCAATGCAAGCAGAGCCGCGCCGCGCGACGAAGCTTCGCGTACAGCGGAAAGATGAACGGGGCGTCCCATCACGTCCGCGATTATCTGCGCCCAGGTTGTAGAAGCATTCAGCGCCCCGCCCGATGCGACGATCTCTGCGCCGGGTGCGAAGCTGGCAAGCGAGCGCGCAATGAGCGATAAGCGATAAGCGACCGCTTCCATCGCTGCACGAAGAATTTCGATTGGGCGCGTGTGCTGCGTCATCCCTAAGATTGCACCGCGCGCATGAGCATTCCATCCTGTGCTTCGCTCGCCCGACCAGAACGGCAAGACTGTTAGACCATGCGAGTCAGGCTCAATCGCAGCCAGTTCGTTTTCCAACCACGCGCCATCGCCCCGTAGCTTCAGCGACTCTTTCATCCATTCGTACAACCCTCCGCCATCCGACGATGCGCCGCCCACTGCGATTCGTTCTCTATCCACGCGGTAACACCAGAGCGCGGGCGGCAAACTCCCGGAAAAGTCTCCTTCAAATACTGCGCGCATGTCTCCGCTCGTGCCCACCATGAGCGACACTCGCCCGCGCGTGTTACATCCTGCGCCAATGTTATTCGCAGCGCCGTCGCCTACCGCCTGAAACCATCGCGCCGTAGAAAGACGCGGCCATCGCCGCGCGTATTCGTCCACCAGATTGAAAGACTCTTTATCTTCAGCTAAGGGCGGAAGATTTTCGTGCCCGATCCCGAGCAAGGACAGAATCTCTTCGTCCCATTCGCACCTGTGAGTATCCAGCAGCCCTGTGCCGGACGCCATTGACACGCTCGTTTTCGCTTCGCCAAAAAAGCGCGAGGATAGCAGATCGGAGAAGGAGAACCAGCGCGCTACTTTCTCAAACAGAGAGGGCTGCTGCTCTCTGAGCCAGAGAATTTTCGCGGGCCAGTAGCTCGCGTGAAAACGACAGCCCGTGCGCGCATGCGTTAGCCGCTCGTCAAATCGCGTGCGCAAAGTTTCCGCCGCACCGGCTGCGCGCCGCTCAGCCCAGCCGTACACGGGAGTGGCGGCGCGTCCATTCTCGTCAACG
>DATHJK010000498.1:0-16461 GCA_035316225.1 Pyrinomonadaceae bacterium | reverse complement strand
GCTAGCGGGGAATCGCTCTTGAAGATTGCGCACCTGTTGTGCCGCCTCGCGTAAGACCCATCGGTCGAGACGAATAATCAGTCCGGTCTCTTCGGCGACGGGGATGAATTCGTCCGGGTAAATAAGCCCCCGCTCAGGATGCTGCCAGCGCACGAGCGCTTCAAACCCTGCGATGCGCGCAGTGCTCAGGGAAATAATCGGTTGGTAGCAAATCCTGTACTCCTCTTCGGTGATGGTTCGCCGCAGGTCTGTCTCCAGTTTCAGAAGCGCGACGGCATGAGAGTGCATTGTCGTATCAAAGACCTGATGACGAGATTTGCCCAGAAGCTTGGCGCGGTGCATCGCAATGTTCGCATCGCGCAGTATGTCTTCCGCTCGCTGGTCAGCCTCGCGGCGCGCGAGCGCAATCCCTAAACTCGCGGTGGTGAAGACCTCTTGCCCGCTAAGGCTCGCAGGTCTCATCAGTTTCTGCTGGATTCTCTCGGCCATCTGCACGGCCATGTCCATGTCACTTACATCTTCGAGCAGGATTGTGAACTCGTCGCCGCCAAGCCGCGCAACTGTGTCTCCGGCTCGCATGCCCGCTTCCAACCGGCGGCCTACTTCTATCAACAGTTGGTCGCCTATGGTGTGACCCAGACTGTCGTTGACGACTTTGAAGCGATCAAGATCAAGGAAGATTACTGCGAACGAGTATTCATCGTGTCGCCTTGCGCGCTCGATAGCGTGGCCTAGCCTGTCCATGAAGAGCGCGCGATTGGGCAGTTCGGTCAGCGCATCATGGAAAGCATCGTGCAGCAGACGTTCTTCCGCGCGCTTGCGCTCCGTTATGTCTGACTGCGAGCCTGCCATGCGATAGGCTTTGCCTTCCGTATTGCGAACGACCATACCGCGACTGAGCATCCAGCGATAAGAGCCGTCCCTGTGAAGCATGCGATGCTCCATCTCGAAATGAGCGCTGCCGCCTTCTATGTGCGACTGAATCTCAGACTTCAATGCTTCCGCATCATCACTGTGAACGCGCTTGAGCCACTCTTCAACGCGCCCTTCTATCTCGCTCTCTTCATAGCCGAGCATGGTTTTCCAGCGCGTGCTGAAATAGACTTCATCCGTTCTCAAATCCCAGTCCCACAAACCGTCGTTAGCGCCGCGCGCGGCCAGCGCGTACCGCTCCTCGCTCTCCCTGAGCGCCTCCTCGAATCTGGCGCGCTCTGTTAGCCGGGTTACTTTAGCTATCAGGCGCATTCCATCATAAGGAGCTTCAAGGTAATCGTCCGCGCCCGCTTCTAATCCTTCGATGGCACTTGCATCGCCGACACGCATTGCGCTGACCAGAAGAACAGGTGTGGTCTGCAAGGCTGAATCTGCCCTGAGTTGTCTGCACAACTCTATGCCGTCAACTTCCGGCATCATCACGTCTGAGATGACCAGTAGCGGGTGTTCGCGGTGGGCCAACTCCAGAGCCTCGCGCCCGTCGTGCGCGGCCAGGACATGGTAACCCGCCTTGCGCAACTGCATGCTTATCAGGTCCAGCCTGTCCGGCGTGTCATCAACGACAAGGACAGCCGATTCGCCTTCATGCTTCATACGGGGGTTCATAAACTTGCCTGCGCTTTTCCTACGCTTTCCTTGAAGTGGTGAGCAAATTAAAGCGAAAGATTCATAAAGACAGTCCCCTGCTCGCATTGGTCGCATACCCTTGACTCTCAGAGAACTTGGTTAACTCTGCCAGCAATTATAGCAACTCATGAGCCACGCTTCTCGGTAAGATGCGACGCAAGCTTTTTATATACCGGCCAGTCCTGTCTGCAAGATGGTGCGTGAGCGCTGTTTTGCGTGAATTTCGGCGGAAATCGAAAGATTTTATGAAGCCTGTCTAACCCTGATGGGTTTGACCATGATGCCTTTGATGCTGATTGAACCGCCGGTGAGATGAATGTCGTGTGGATTGTGTCGGTACAGTCCACAGAAAAATTTACACTGTCCCTGGATTCGCTCCTGACCCATCGGTTGTTTGGCCAATAGGGAGCTTCGACTCAAGCTTTCTCTAACCCGGCGTACTTCTCTATGAGCTTCTTCTGCCCGAAACCCGGAAAGCTTACCGTCAACTTCACTGAATCACCTGCGCCCTCACGACGCAGTACCAGACCGCGACCGTACTTCGGGTGGCGCACGTGCGAGCCGGGCAGGAAATCATTGCCGGGCTTTTCGCTGCGCGAAGAGGTTGATGAAGTGTTGCGTGTTGAAGATGAAACTGCGCCGGGCGATTCGCGCCTTTTTATAGTAGGCTCTGTCTGTGGTTTCGTAGCTGAGCCGCTCAACTGCTGACTGCGCTTGCGAAAAAACTCTGCGATTGAATCAGCGCTGTCATAGGTTTTGCCGGAATATTTCGTTCGCTCTCTGGCATCGCCGCGCAGTGCCCGCACAGCCTCTTTGTTCTCCTGAGTTGAAGAGTTTCGCGCGAACGAGAGCCACGATGCGCCGCGCGTCAGGTCTTCTATGAGATCGAGCGGCATCTCGTTCAAAAATTGTGAAGGCTCTGCGGCCATCTCCTCGCCGTAAACTCTGCGCTTCATGGCGTGCGTTAGATAGAGAAACTTTTCGGCGCGCGTGATAGCCACGTAGCACAGCCGCCGCTCTTCTTCCATCTCCGCAGGGTCTGTGGCCGAGCGCGAGTGAGGAAAGAGTCCGTCTTCGAGTCCTACGATGAAGACGAGCGGGAATTCAAGTCCCTTAGCGGCGTGCATGGTCATCAATGTCACGGGAGCGTCGCGCTTGTACTGATCCTGATCCGAGACAAGCGCCGCGTGGTCTATAAAATCTCTAAGCCCATCCTGCTCCTGCTTATCATAATCAACAGCCGCGTTGACCAACTCCTGCAAGTTTTCAAGGCGCGCCTCAGCCTCCTCGGAATTTTCGCTCTTGAGCGCAGTCGAATAGCCCGTGTCAAGAATCGCCGCTTTGACCAGATCGGAAACCGTAGAGTCTGAAGAAGCGGACTGGCTTGTGGCGCTAACCAGATCGGTGATTATCTTCTGAAAATTTTTGAGCGCAGAGATTGCGCGCGGATTCAATCCCGTGCCCTTATCCGTCAGGATGGCAATCGTCTCCCAGTAGGACACGCCGTAATCTTTCGCGCGCCGCTCTATTTCGTCCAGAGTCTGTTTACCTAACCCACGCGGCGGAGTATTGATGACGCGCATCAGCGCGATTGAGTCGTGCGGGTTCAGCGCAAGTTTCAGATAAGAGATTATGTCGCGCACCTCAGCGCGCTCGTAGAACGAGAAGCCGCCGACGATGTTGTAAGGAATCCCTGCACGCCTCATGGCCTCTTCAAAGACGCGCGACTGAGAGTTGGTGCGGTAGAGAATGGCTGCCTTTATCTTCGGGTCGGCGCGGCGGTGTTCTTCAATTTTGGCGGCGACGAAACGAGCCTCCGCGTCTGCGTCGAAAGCCTGGTAATAGCGCAAGCGCTCGCCCGCAGGGTTCGCAGTCCAGAGCCGTTTGTCCTTGCGCTCCGTGTTGAATTTGATGACCGCATCGGCTGTGTCCAGAATGTTCTGCGACGAGCGGTAGTTCTGCTCAAGCCGAATCACTTTCGCGTTCGGGTAGTGCTGTTCGAAATTCAGTATGTTCGAGATGTCAGCGCCGCGCCACCTGTAGATTGACTGATTCTCGTCACCGACAACAGAGACGTTCTGCTGCTTTTCAGTCAGAAATCGAATCAGCGCGAATTGCAGCGCGTTCGTGTCCTGATATTCGTCAACGAGAATGTAGCGAAACTTGTCGTTATATTTTCCGCGCACTTCCTGCACGCGGCGCAGGAGTTGAACTGTCTTGATTAAAAGATCGTCGAAATCAAGCGCGTTGTTATTGACCAGTCGTTCTTCGTAGAGCCGGAAGACGCGAGCGATTGCAGCGCGCTTCTCATCGCCGTATTCAACGCGCGCAGCGTAAGTTTCCGAATCCTCGCCCCTGTTCTTCGCGCTGCTGATTGCGGCCTGCACGGCTCGCTGGCCCAGTTGCTTATCGTCGTATCCCAAATCTTTGATGCAGGCTTTTACAAGTCTTACGGAATCATCCTGATCGTAGATGGTGAACGAGCGCGTGTAGCCCGCTTTCAAAGCCTCTATATGCTGGCGAAGTATGCGAACGCCCAGACTATGAAATGTGATGATGAGAGGCGCGCTCGGAATGCGCTGGCCGCTCAAAAGGCGCGTGACGCGCTCGCGCATCTCTTCAGCGGCCTTGTTCGTGAAGGTGACCGCGAGGATGTTGTGCGGCGCGACGCCTTTTTCGGCAATCAGGTAAGCGATGCGGTAAGTGATAACGCGCGTCTTGCCGGAACCCGCACCGGCTAAGATCAGCAACGGCCCGTCTGTTTCAGTAACGGCCTCGCGCTGCTCTTTATTTAGTGAAGAAAGGAAGTCAATCATAACGGAGAATGAAACCCTTGAAAAAGTTACTTAATCAACTTCTGAATTGCTTTAAACTGCTCGTGCCTCGCGTCTCGCATGAGTTCAAAAAGAGCCATCTCCGTATTGGATGGAATCGCGCCGCTCTGCCACATCTTTACGAGACCGACCTCTTTGCTGTGTGGGCTACGGGCTGTGATGCAGTCGGCAAGGTAGTGGACTTGAAATCCGCGCGCCAGAAGATCGTGCGTAGTCTGGTTGACGCAGACATGCGCCTCTATGCCGCAGACTAAAATCTGCCGCGCACCCGTGCGCTTAAGCGCATCTTCAAACGCGCGTGCGCCGCATGAACTGAACGCCGTCTTTTCTATAATTTCAATCCCGTCCGGCAGAACAGCTTTTATCTCATCAGCCGTATGGCCCAGTCCTTTCGGATATTGTTCTGTGACTATAACAGGAACATTCAAAAGCTTCGCGCCCTCGACCATGACCGCTATGCGCGAGGCCGTCTCCGCAAAGTCAGCGATTTTTGGGCGGAAAGCCTCCTGCATATCAATTACAATCAATGCAGTCTGCTCTGGCTTGAGCGTATTCTCGTGCAGCATCTTTACGTTCTCCCCGGAAAAGATATTTAAGCACACGACGCACGGCAATCAAAACGAGCGCGCAAAATTAAAGGCGACTTCCAATAGAGAAGCCGCCTTGACTGAAAGAATCTAACGGAGGTTTTTCCTATTCGACTGTAACGGATTTAGCCAGATTGCGCGGTTGATCTACGTCGCAGCCGCGCCTGACCGCTATGTGATAGGCCAGAAGCTGCAAGGGAATGACGGCTAAGATAGGTGAAAGCAGGTCGCTCGATTCTGGAATCTCTATAACATGGTCGGAGACGCGCGAACTCATCTCATCGTTTTCCGTCAGGACGGAGAGCACCAATCCCTCGCGCGCTTTCACTTCGACTATGTTCGAGTGAGTCTTCTCGTAGCGAAGCTCTGACGCTTTGTTTCCTTCCTCGCGCGTGTTGACCACCACTACGGGCAGGCGTTCGTCAATCAGCGCGTTCGGCCCGTGCTTCATCTCGCCCGCCGGATAGCCTTCGGCATGAATGTACGAAATCTCTTTCAATTTCAGAGCGCCTTCCAGAGCGACGGGGAAGTTGATGCCGCGCCCCAGATACAGGAAATCCGTAGAGCGGAAGAAATCTTTGGAAAGCTCTTCGATGTAGTCCGCTTCGTTCAACAGGTGCTCTATCTTGACGGGTAGTTCGGCAAGCTGCTGAGCATGATATTTCGCCTCGTCCGCATTGATCGTGCCGCGAAGTTGGCCCAAGTATAGGGCGAACAGATAGAGCGCGACCATCTGCGACGTGAATGCTTTCGTAGAAGCCACGCCTATCTCAGGCCCTGCGTGCGTCAGGATAGTGCCATCTGCCTCGCGCGTTATCATCGAGCCTTGCACATTGCAGATTGCCAGAACTTTCGATCCTGATTCTTTTGCTTCGCGCAGCGCGGCAATGGTATCAGCGGTTTCCCCGGACTGAGAGATGACAATCAACAGCGTGTCTTCATCCAGCACAGGGTTGCGATAACGAAACTCCGAAGCGTAGTCAACCGAAACCGGAACGCGCGCAAGCTGTTCGAGCATGTACTCGCCAGCAAGTCCGGCGTGCCAACTGGTGCCGCACGCAGCGATGACGACCGATTTGACTCGTTTGAAATCACCCTCGGTGATGTTCATCTCGTCCAAATAAACGCGCCCGGTGTCCAGAGAGACGCGCCCCTGCACAGTGTCGCGCACAGCGCGAGGCTGCTCATAAATCTCTTTGAGCATGAAGTGCTTGAATCCGCCCTTTTCCGCCATGATAGGGTCCCACGTGATGCGCTGCTGCTCAGGCTCGACCCCATTGCCCTGAAAATCCGTGACGTGAACACCGTGGCGCGTGATGACGGCTATCTCGCCGTCGCCCAGAAAGAAAACGTCTCGCGTGTGCTGCAAGATAGGCGGAATGTCCGAAGCCACGAAGTATTCGCCGTCGCCCATGCCTATCACCAGCGGCGGCCCCTGCCGGACGGCGATTATCGTGTCGGGTTCGTCCGCAGAAATGATGTTCAGGGCGAAGATGCCCTTTAAATCCTGCGCGGCGCGACGCACGGCCATCTCAAGAGAATCTTCCGTGTGCAGGTATTCCTCTATAAGATGAGCGACTATCTCTGTGTCAGTCTCTGTAACGAAACGGTGGTCGCTAGCGCGCAGGCGATCTTTCAGTTGTAGATAGTTTTCTATAATGCCGTTGTGAACGACTACGACTCGTCCGGTGCAATCGCGGTGCGGGTGCGCGTTCTCTTCCGTAGGTCTGCCGTGCGTAGCCCATCTGGTGTGGCCTATGCCGTATGTGCCGTCGAGCGGTTTTTGTCTTAAAATCTCTTCAAGGTTGCGAAGCTTGCCCTCTGCGCGTCGAACTTCCAGCACATGGTCTTCGTCAACGACCGCAATGCCAGCCGAATCATAGCCGCGATATTCAAGCTTGCGCAGGCCGTCAATGATGACGGGCACAACCTGTTTCTGTCCCACGTAACCAACAATGCCACACATGGTAGACGAGGGATGAGGGATGAAGGATGAGGGATGAAAGCTTAGTCACTCGGATTGAGTTACCAGAGCTTCGCCCTTCAGCCTTTCTTCCTCGCCCCTTTGTTCCTCCTTATCTTCGTTGAGCCGTTTCTTGATCGTCGCGGGGACTCCGGCGACGAGCGTATCGGGCGGCACGTCTTTCGTTACGACCGAGCCTGCCGCTGTGATTGCGCCTGAGCCTACGCGCACGGGCGCGACAAGCATTGTGTCCGAGCCTATCTTCACGTTGTCTTCTATAACGGTCGGGTGCTTGTTCTTTCCGTCGTAGTTGCATGTGATGGTGCCCGCGCCTATGTTCGTCTTCTCGCCTATGGTTGCGTCGCCAAGATAGGTCAGGTGCATTGATTTCGAGCCGCGACCCAGGCGGGATTTCTTTACTTCTACGAAATTACCAATGCACGCGCCCTCTTCCAGTTTAGTCTGCATGCGCAGGTGCGCGGAAGGGCCGACCGCGCAGTTGTTGGCAATCTCGCTATCAACAATTACGCAGTGGTCTTTGATGGCAACGCCGCTACCGATGCGCGAGTTTGTGATGCGCGTGCCAGCGCGTATCTCGCAGTCGTCGCCCACGACGGTCGTGCCCTCTATGTGAACGTCTGGATAGATAACGCAATCGCGCCCTATCTGCGCTTCCGGGCTGACGTACGTGTGCTGCGGGTCGATGAAAGTCACACCGCTGTCCAGCATCAAGCGGCGTATGGTGCGCTGGCGAAGCAGTCGCTCGAATTCCGCCAGTTCTACTCGCGTGTTGATGCCGGAAACCTCGCGCGCGTCTGAATGCAGGTAAACTGAAACGTCCTCGCCATCTGTTCTGAGAATGGCGGGAACATCCGTCAGATAATACTCGCCCTGCGCGTTATGCGGTTCTACTCGCGCGAGCGCGTCAAAGAGCGCTCGCGCCTCGAAACAGTAAATCCCCGCGTTAATCTCTTTAACCTGTCGCTCGGCGGGTGTGGCATCTTTTTGTTCGACGATCTTCTGGAAAAGCCCCTCTTCATCCCGAACTATGCGCCCGTAACCCGTAGGGTCTTCCAGACGAACTGTAAGAATCGTGCAGGCTGCGCCGCGACCGCGATGCGTGCGGTGTTGATGTATGAGCGCGCCCAGTGTCTCCGCCGTGATGAGCGGAACGTCGCCGGAGAGAACGAGAATTGTCGAGTTCGCTTCGGCAAGCGCGTCGCGCGTTGCCATCACCGCGTCACCTGTTCCGCGCTGCTCCTCCTGCTTGATGAACAGAGCGCCGTGCTCGTCCAGTTCTTCGCGCACAGCCCTTTCGACTGCCTCTGCCTGATGCCCTACTACTATGTGAATCGGTCTCTGCGTTAGCGCCGCAGCCGCGCGACAGACATGGGCTATCAGCGGGCGACCACCAAGCTCGTGCAGAACTTTAGCCTTGCGCGAGCGCATGCGCGTGCCCAGTCCGGCGGCCAGAATCATTACATCGAGCGGCGCGTGTCCCTCTTGAGCCTGTAATTGAAATTGCTTCTCCATATGAAGATCAAACTTCGGCGGCAACGCGCTCGGCGCTCGCCTGTTCGCAGCAGGCTATGACAACGCGCGCGAGTTTCTCCGAATTATGTCGAACCTTCTCGCCTTCATCCAAAAGGTCTGCGCGTATGACTTCAGATTCGTCGCCGAACTCTTTTTCAAGCATGTGATCCTGAAGACCTATCTGGTCAGCGCCCTCTGCCGCATAAGCTGCCATCTGGGCGGCGCTGATGGGACGATTATTGACGACCACGAAGTCGAAAGCAATCTCAGGCGCGTAACGCTTCACAGTTTCGATGTGCTGCCGCGCCGTGTAGCCGTCCGTTTCGCCGGGCTGCGTCATCAGGTTGCAGATGAAAATTTTCGTGGCGCGCGCCTGGCCTATCGCCTGTGCTACGCGCGCGACCAGCAGGTTAGGAAGGATGCTTGTGTAGAGCGAGCCAGGCCCGATAGTAATAACATCGGCTGAGCGGATTGCGGAGAGCGCTTCTGGAAGAGGAAGGCATTGCTCAGGCTCAAGGCGCAGGCGGCGAATGGGGGCGCGCGAAGCAGTTATCTGTGTCTCACCGAAAACTTCCGCGCCGTCTTCCAACTCCGCCACCAGTCGCACGTCCTGCATAGTCGCGGGGAATATGCGCCCCTTGCTGGCAAGAACTTCTGAGGAGAGGCGCACGGCTTCAACGAAATCGCCTGTGACCTCTGTGAGCGCGGCCAGGAACAGATTGCCGAAGCTGTGACCGCCCAGGTCGCCTGTTCCACGAAAGCGATATTGAAAGAGGCGCGATAAGAGATGCGAGGCTTCCGAAAGAGCCACCATGCAGTTGCGTATGTCGCCGGGCGGGAGAATTTGCAACTCTTCTCGCAGCCGCCCGCTGCTTCCGCCATCGTCCGAGACAGTGACAATCGCTGCGAGCGATTCGAGCCACGCTCCGCCTCCGTCGCTGTTGCCTACGAGCCGCTTCAGTCCTGCGAGCAGAGTCGAAAGACCCGTGCCGCCGCCAATGGCTACGAGCTTCAGGCCATTACTCGTCTCGGTCGGATGCACCCTGGTTTCTATTCTCCCCTTATAGTCGGACTCGATTGAGCGGAAGCGAACCGCTCCCTCTCTGATGAAATGATAACTAAAAGACGCGGGCTTTCATAGCAGTTTGACAGTAAAAGTGTTGGTTAGTATTGCGGGGAGTATAATCTCAGGTTAGCGGGAAGCGAATACAAGGCGCTCGAAGTCCGGGTCGTTACGCAGCGTCGTTAAGTCTGCGTCATGCTGAGCGCGTATTCGCAAAGTGGGCTGTAAATCCAGAGCGCGCTGCAAAGATTCCAGAGCAGAGTCTATTGCCCCTAATCGCGCGCGTGTGGCCGCCAGACTATAGTGAATGTGCGCGGCCTCTGGCTCGCGCTTCAACGCGCGCTCGAACATCTCCTGAGCAGCGACGTATTCGCCACGGTTGAGTTCTATCACGCCTCTATCATAAAGCGAGTCGGCGTCTCTGGGCAGTGTGCTTTCGTTTCGCAGGCGAGATTCCGCAATCGCCATATAGGTGCGCGCACGCGCCGCGACTTCAGAAACGTTTGAATGTTTTTCGAGCAGAGCGCGGAAAAGAGAGCGGGCTTCACCGAAATGGCCGCGAGCGAACTCTTTGTGAGCGCGCTCGAACGCACGCAACGCAGCCGCCTCGTCAATCGAGGGCTGCCGTGGTTGCGGCGTAGCTATCAAAGTTTTACGTGTGGCTATGCGGCGAGTCGTCCCGGATTTGGCAGGGGCGCTCTTTTTCTGCTTTGCGGTTACGGGTTTACGAGTCTGGGCTTTGCTCTTTGGAGTCGCTTTAGCTCGAACGGGCTTTCTCGTCACAGCTTTCTTAACACTCTTCTTGGAAGCTTTTGTCCTGGCAGCAAGGGTCGTGCCCGCTTTAGTGGCTTTGCGGGCAGGTGCCTTCTTCGTAGCCGGACGCTTAGCCATAGGCTTAGGACGCGCAGATTTACCCGCGAGCGAGCGGCCTTTAGACGAAGATGTTTCAGAATGACGCGAGGCAGGGCGCGAGGGAGACCGTTTGACGCCCTTCACGATAGGATCGCTCATGCGAAGCCCCCACTTTCAAAAGGCTGCTCAATCATAAAAGCAGCCATGCAAACTCGGCGTAGCTTAACATAGGCTCGCACCTAAATCAACGAGAGACGGTAATTTGCGGGCATCACTTGAATAATCGGATGAACAAAGCAGCCCGAAAGACAAACAAAGAAAAACAGTTGATGTATTCTGTTTGCCTGTGTTAAAGTCCTTGATGGATTCACGACCCCTTGCCCTCCGAGCGGGTCGTTGACAGGCAAGGCGTGCGGATTCTCTTGACAGGCAGAAATTCTTCTTTCGCTCTAGCTTAAGCCCGAAAGCTTCAATCCTGAGTCAGCCCCTCTAGCTTTTCGACAAGTTCGCGCCCGTTTCACCTGGAACACTGTAACAATGGCAGACACACCAATCATTTTGCGCGCTCAGCAGTATCATCAGATCAAGGCTGTGCTTGCGCGCCTGCGTCTGGATTCCTCTGCTCGCGTGGCTTTTCTGGTAGACAAGGATGGTCAGGAGATTGCCGTACATGGCGAAGTAGGCGATTTGGACACGACGAGCCTGGCAAGCTTGGCCGCCGGAAACGTGGCTGCCACGGGCGGCATGGCAAAGTTAATTGGGGAGAAAGAGTTCCCCACGCTCTCGCATGAGGGCGAGCGTGAAAGCATACACATCTGTGTTATAGGGCGCATGCTGCTCGTGGTGGTATTTGATGACCGTTCGAGCCTGGGGTTAGTCAAGCTGCGCGCCAAGCAGGTTTCCAACGAGTTGTCCAACCTTTTCGCTGAAATTGAACGCGATGCCCGCAGAGAAGATATGTCAGCGTCCCCCTTCGCCGAAATCACCGATGAAGATATAGATAGTCTCTTCAGCCAGTGATGAGTGAAAGCTTTTTCTTATCACTTATCACTCATCACTTATCAGCTTAATAATCATGACGTTCATTAACTACGCATCCAGAGAGATCAACTGCAAGATCGTCTACTACGGTCCGGGATTGTGCGGCAAGACGACGAACTTGCAGTACATTTTTGATTCGACGGCTCCGCAGGCTAAGGGGAAGCTGATAAGTCTGGCGACGGAGACCGACCGCACACTCTTCTTCGACTTCATGCCGCTTGAACTCGGCACGGTTCGCGGTTTCAAGACGCGCTTTCATCTATACACGGTGCCGGGCCAAGTCTTTTACGATGCCTCGCGTAAACTCATATTGAAAGGCGTGGACGGCGTGGTCTTCGTCGCTGATTCGCAGGAAGAGCGCATGGATGCGAATATAGAATCACTCTACAATCTGGAAGAGAACCTACGCTCGCAGGGCTACGAGTTAATGAACCTTCCGTACGTTCTGCAACTCAACAAGAGAGACTTGCCCAGCGTCATTCCGGCTCAAGAGCTTGCTGCGGAACTTCTACGCAAAGGCGAACCCGTCGTCGAAGCCGTTGCTTCTACGGGCGTGGGTGTATTCGACACATTGAAGGCTGTAGCGAAGCAGGTGTTGACTGAACTGAGAAGGAGTTAGAAAAGAGGCGAATGTTAAATGAAAATGGTGAATGGAAGGCTGCGTTTCCATTCACCATTTTCATTTGCTATTCACTCGATTGATTTGAGCATCAACAGCCCGTCGCCGCCGTTCGAGTAGTAGCGTGAAAGGCGTTGCGTAACAGAGTAGCCGAGCCTGTTGTAGAGGCGCTGTGCGCCTGTGTTGACAGAGCGAACTTCCAGGCGAACAAGGCGCACGTTGCGTCGCCGGAATCCATCTTCAACCTTGTGCATCATGCGCTGAGCTACGCCGCGCCGACGGTGTTCGGGGGATACGCCAACGGTCGTTATGTGTCCGGTGTGGTCAGGCTCTACAAGACCTACGATGAATCCGACCATGTGGCCGCTCGGAGTCACGGCGCGATAGGAGACAGACTCAGGCGCAGTCAGAAGATATTCAAAGGTTTCACGGCTGTAAGCCTCGCCGTCAATGAAACAGCGCTGATCCAGTCGCCAGCACTCGTCCAACTGCGCAATCGTCAACGGGCGCACGTCGTAGCGCAACTGGGTTTGCGGCGGCACGGCGCGCGGGCCTTGCTCCAAGACCCTATCACGCTCATCCTGCTCCTCGCCCTGCGACCAGAACCTCGAGCGAATTTTTTTAAGAACAGCCATAAAGAAAGTGATAAGTGATGAGTGATAAGTGATGAGAAAGAGCGTTTGTCTTATCACTCATCACTTGTCACTAAATTATTAACATGCAATCGCCGTAACTGTAAAAGCGGTAGCGCGCGGCAACTGCATGGGCATAGGCCGCGAGCACAAGTTCGCGCCCGGCCAGAGCCGATACTAGCACGAGCAGCGACGAGCGCGGCAGATGAAAGTTTGTTAGCAGCGCATCAACTGCACGAAACCTGTAGCCGGGCGTGATTGTCAAACTCGCTGAGCCTGTGCCTGAGCGAACTTGTCCACGCTCGTCCGCCGCAGATTCTAATGCGCGCGTGGTCGTAGTGCCAACCGCTATGATGCGGCCCTCGCGCGCCCTCGCGCCGTTTATCTTTCTGGCTGCGCTCGCGTCAATCTCGAACGCTTCGGGCGCGACACTGTGCTCGCTCAAATCCTCCACTCGCACAGGCTCGAAAGTTCCGTAGCCGACGTGAAGCGTTATCTCTGCTATGAACGCGCCGCGCGCGCGGACTTCATCGAGCACGCGCTGCGTGAAGTGAAGCCCTGCTGTTGGGGCAGCGATTGCGCCGCGCGTCCTTGCGTAAACGGTCTGGTAACGCTCGCGGTCTTCGTCCAGAGTGGCCGCTGCTTGATTGCGCTTGATGTAAGGCGGAAGCGGAGTCTGACCTATCTCGTCCAGAAGCGAGTTGAAATCTTCATCGCATGAAAAGCGCACGAGTCGTCGCCCCTCATCGAAAGCTTCAACGATCTCGGCACGCAATCGCCCGCCGCCGAACTCAACACGTGTGCCCTTTTGCAGCCTTCGCGCGGGGCGGGCAAGAGTTTCCCATAATTGAGGCTCACGCTCCTCCAGTAGAAAAAGCTCAACGCGCCCGCCCGTAGGCAAGCGCCGCCCGCTCAGACGCGCGGGGAAGACGCGAGTGTTGTTGATGACCAGTGTGTCACCAGGACGGACATATGAAGGGAACTCCGCGAACTGAGAATCCTCCCAACCCTGATTGCTTCTATCAAGCACGAGCATGCGCGAAGCGTCGCGCCTCTCAGCAGGATGCTGCGCGATCAACTCTTCCGGCAGTTCGTAATCGAAATCAGAGAGGTACATAAAAGCAAGGGATGAGGGATGAGGGATGAGGGATGAATAAGAAGGAATGAATGCGTCAGCACGCAATTGGCTCAAACCATTTCATCCCTCATCCCTCATCCCTCATCCCTTCATGGTAGTGGCGCGATTGCGGCATCTGCGGCTGTGGCTTTGATTGGCTCGGCGGGATGCTCGTAGTGGAACACGGCGGTCAATTGCGCGCCGAAGAGAAGTATCAGGCTTGAGAAGTAGCTCCATGTCAGAACTGCTACGACCGCTCCGACCGGCCCGTAAATCTGATCGTAGTGAAAATAATGAAGGCTCCACGCGAAAATATATTTCGAGGTCTCCCACAGAAGCCCGCCGAGCACCGCGCCCGGCAATGTATCTCGCACGGTAACATGCGCGTTCGGCATGAAGCGATAGACGATGACGAAGAGCGTTATGGTTACCAGAATGCTTACTAGAGCAAACACGAGCTGCCATGTGGCGCTCGCAATCAACCCGAGCGTCGGCCTGTGTTCGAGAACACGCAGCGGCAGACGCGATGCAAGCTGCTGCAATGCTACAAGCACAGATGTAACAAGAACCGAGACCGACAGCAGCAAACCCACAATGCCTACCATGCCGAGCGTGAGCGCGCGACCGTGCAGGAATGTGCGCGAGGTCGTCCCTCAGATTCGATTTAGTGCGCGCTCGACCACTGCGAAGACCCATGAGCCTGCCCACAGCACCACCACTGCACAGGTAACTATGACTTCGGTGCTGAGGTTCGAGAGCGAGCGAACCGTGGAGCGCAGAAATTCCGAGGAGCCTGGATAGATTTGAACTATGCGCGCAAGCATCTCGCTTCCTGCGGTCGTCAGGTTGCTCAGCGCCAGCAGCAACAGCAGCGCAGGAAAGAGCGTGAGCAGCCCGAAGTAGCTCATCGCAGCAGAAGAAGTAAACAGATCATTCTCGTGAAACTGGTGGAACGTGTGGCTCAGTATAGTCCCCCACGGCGCGCGGTTGCGCACGCCGAAAGAGTGGCGCGTAAATGAGCTAAAAAAAGACATAAGAGAAATAGTAAGTAGTCAGTAGATTTTTCTGAGCATTCGAGGTTGAGTGATTACATTCAAGATTGAAAGCTATTCAACCGCTTTATGCTGGCTACCGGCTACTGATTACTGGCTGCTCTTTCAATTACTGCTCGCGCAACTGCTATTTGCGCGATTGCGCGCGGCACGCCGTTTTCCAGGGCGCGCGATTCCACTAAAGCTTTATCGAAATTCAGACGAGCCATTTTCGCAAAAATTCTGTCCAAACGAAAAGCGTCGGAAGTGAAGCTGAAATCAGGCTCGCGTTCTTCGTCCGCGTTCTCGACAGCGTAAATCGCAATCGTCACCTGTTCGCCGGAAAAATCTTCAACCGAATTAGCAGACTTTATTGCTTCGCGTAGCGCACCCCATGCGCGCTCTTCCGAGACGCGAGCGGCTGAGCTTGCCACGACCGCATACGCCGCCACGCGCTCAGGTGTTCCAGCGTCCACTCGATTGGCCCATCTTCCGGCCTCGTCAAGTAGTTCTGCTGCGCGCTGCTTTCTTGTCCTCTTCCGCGCTGCAATCTCTGCGGCCTGAGCGTAGCCCCACGCGCGAGCGAGCGGCGAAACGTCCGCGCTGTCCACGAACTTCACAACGGGGTCGTAATCATTTTCTCTTTCATCTGCGTAAGCGTGCGAGATGTCTGCAATCTGATTCAAGGCTATGAAGCTGAGCGCCGTATGGCGCATGTTAAGGTCTTCAAGATTCTCTGCCGCGCGTCGCGCGCGATCCCACGCGCGAATGCCGACAGCCGTCTTCACCATAGAGAGGTATACGTGCTGTCGTTCAGTCTCCGTGCGAGCGTGCGCGAGTTGATCCGCCTGAGTTCGCAAAGGGTCGCCAGTATGTTCCGGCGCAGCAGGCGTAACTTCCGACTGAGCCTTCAAATAATCGCGTCGGCTTGTTTCTATCTCTTCAGCCAGAGAGTTCGCACGCGCTTGGAGTTCGGGAACGAACTGCTGCGCTTCGCGCATGAAGAAGGGAAGCAGACGTGTGATTGCGAAATAGCGAGCGATTGCTTCGCGCTGTGCGTTCGCATGATCGGAAAAGTCGTGCAAGAGAATACTGGCAACGGCGCTGTAGAAGGCCGCAAGAGTCATAGGCGCTATTGGCGCTCGCTCGCAGCCGACGCAAGCGCCCTGCGCCCTTGGAACGGGGCGAAGCTGTAACGAGCCTCGCTCGTCAATAGCTATCAACAATCCCGGCGAAACTATTGGTGTGGAGAGAAGAAGGACAGTGTTGGCGTCCGATTCTGCGTTGTTCCGCTCCGCTTCTATTAGAGCGCTTAGAAGCATGTCAGCCGAGACATTATCGCGCTCGTGCAGACGAAGCAGGAAGATCATCAAGCTCGTGTTCACCCCTTCGCTCAGGACGGGCAGAACTATCTGTAGGGCGCTGCCCGCATCGCCGCGCTCAAGCAACTCGTAAGCCAGCGCGATGCGCCGCGCGCTCTGCGGGCTAGGCTCGCGCCAAACGCTCGAAGGCGAAGGCGCGTTCTGCGATGACGAAGAACTATTCTGACCGGCAGCGTCTTCATTAACA
>DATHJK010000497.1:0-3760 GCA_035316225.1 Pyrinomonadaceae bacterium | reverse complement strand
TTCAATCTGCCTTTCGATTATCGAAGCGTAGCCGCGTGTGCCCAAGAATTTCAGCGCCATCCAGATTTTCAGAGCGTTGAACCGGCGCGTGCCGAGTTGTCCGTAGCGTAAGAGATCGAACTCGACATCGTGCCCGCCCCTGTCTTCATTCATATATTCAGGTGTGATGTCGAACCCGTCGCGCAAGACGCGCCCTCCATCACGCACAAGCACGGCCCCGCACGCGAAAGGTACGAACATCCACTTGTGCGGGTCAATCGTTACGGAATCCGCGCGCTCTATGCCGCGAAGCTTCTCTCTATGTTTTTCCGAGAGAGCGAGCGCGCCGCCGTAGGCTGCGTCAACATGAAACCATAGATTGTATTCTTCAGAAATATCTGCAAGCTCATCGAGCGGATCAATCACGCCCGTAGAGGTCGCGCCCGCAGCCCCCGCAACGCAGACCGGAGTGTCGCCGCGTCGCAAATCTTTCTCTATCTCGCGGCGCAGCGCGTCGGTTCGGATGTGAAAACTATCGTCTGTCTCAATTTTTCGGAGATTCGCGCGCCCCATGCCCAGAATGTCAACACTCTTGTCGAAAGAGTAGTGGCATTGCTCCGATGCGTAGACGATGAGATTGCCTCGCATCGTGGATGAACGCAGGCCGCCGTCTCTAGCTCCTTCCGCAGCCCTGTCGCGGGCGCATTTGAGTGCGACGAGATTAGCTTCAGAGCCTCCGCTCGTCATCGTGCCGAAACTTTTTTCGTCGTAACCTACGATTTCGCAGAGCCATCTGAGCACGCGCGCCTCTATCACGCTGGCCGAGGGCGAGTTGCGCCACACAGCGCCGTTCTGATTGATAGTCGAAGCGAGCACATCGGCCCACACACCTATAGCGAGCGGCGTGGGATTGAACAGCCCGAAGTAGCGCGGGCTTGGAATGTTCATCGAGTGCGGCGCAACGTCCCGTTTGAATCTCTCAAAAATCTCCTCCGCACTCATTCCATCGCGCGGCAACCTCTCGTCAAAAAGTTTTTCGAGATCGCCCGCGCTCGCCTCAGAGCACAGGCGCGCTTCATCCAGCGAGCGTACATAATCAATAATCCATTCCAGCACACGCTTGCCCATCTCTTCATGTTCGGCGATTAGCAATTCTTTCATCGTAAAGATTTCAGGGACTGTATAATTACCCGTATGATTAAGAGCCTGGATAGTTCAGACGATTTCGCCCGCGCGCTTTGTAAGCATGCCCCGCATTTCGGCGTTGTGTTGACGGATGAAATCATCTCAGGCTTAAAAGGATACTACGAGACTGTCTCGGTCTGGAACGCGCGGCTGCACCTGGTCGCGCCCTGCTCGCCCGAAGAGTTTGCCGTGCGGCACGTGCTGGAATCGCTCGTCGCCATCAGGTACTTTCCCGAAAGCACGCGCGTCGCAGACGTTGGCTCCGGCGCTGGTCTTCCCATCATCCCGTGCCTGATTGCGCGCCCACGCTTGCAGGCCACGCTCATCGAATCGTCAAAGAAGAAGGCGGTTTTCCTGCGTGAAGTTTTGCGCCGTGTGATTCCGCAGAGCGCGGCCAGCGTCGTCAACGAGCGTTTCGAGAGTGTTGATGCCCCTGAAGTTGATTTCGTCACCTGTCGAGCACTCGAACGCTTTTCAGAGAAGATTCCCGAACTGGTCGCATGGTCAACGCACGCCAGCAAGCTTCTTCTCTTCGGAGGCGAATCCATTCGTGAAAAAATCGAAAGCCTCTCGCTTCCCTACCGCACTCTAAATCTTCCAGAATCCGAGCGCCGATTCCTGTTCGTCGTCCAGCACAAGTAAGAGAACTCAAAACCCCTTTGCGAGCTTTACTCTTTTCTTTGCGCCTCCAGCGAGAACCTGCAACTCTGATTACCTTGAGCTTTGATAGAATTGAGGTTTCTCGCAAAGGCGCAAAGTGAAAATCGTAAGCTCGCAAAGAGGTTGATCTAACTCGAAGTCGCAAAGTAAAAGCGAGGCGAGATTAATTTCTCGCCTCGCTTCATACCCATTAAGCTTTCCGAAAATTTCAGCGCACCACGTCAATTCCAATTAACTGCTGACCTGAGATGACGAACTCTGCGGGGGGCAGTTCCCGCTCGTAGATAGGCGAAAGAACCGTAGGTGTGTAGCCGCCGCTGGTTCGATCACTGTTGAGCGTAGCTATAACAGAAGGCGGCAGGTTCGGCAACTCGCTCGTGCCTATGACCGCGCCGTTCGTGATGCGGTAAAGCTTGACGTAGAGACGGTCGCTCTTCTTCACCTTGTTGATCGCGTCAACGAGTTGGCCCAAATCCCGAGGGACGAAAGCTTTCGCAGCAGAGCCTTCCTGAAGCGCGCCGCCGTCGCCAACGAAGACCAGCAGTTGGCCTAACGGCACGTCCTGCGGAATCTTCACAGGGATTCTCTGCACAAACTGCCTGCCGGAATCCGTGCGCACGTAAGCCTGAATCTCTACGGTTTCACCGCGCCCCGTTTCAGTCCTGTCGAGCGCTATGCGTTCGAGCGTGCCCGTAGATTTGTTGTCAGAAGAAGTAATATCCAGATTAATGCTGCCTATGCGAACGTCGTCGAAGCCGCTGGTCATGAGCGCAGTAAGCGGCACGGCCACAGAGCCAGCCGCCAGAATCGGCGCGTTGCCCGACGAAAATCTTCTCTCAAGACGCACAGGCTGCTGACCATCTACATTAATCTGCCCTGTCAGCGTGATGGTCGAATCGCCAAACCCGCGCTCGCTCGCCATGATCGTGTTGAAGACTGTCAGGTTCAGAAGAAGCGGAGTCAAATTGTCGTCGTTCGCAACCTCGAAGTTGTAAGTGTCCGTGTGATTGCGGCTCGTGTGCAGGTTTATCTTGACGGGAATCATCTTCGGCGCGCGTCCGAGTTGTCCGTAGATGCCTGTGGAGCGATCCTGCGAAATGCTTCCGACCATCTGGCCCGGATTGGCGAGCTTGAACGAGTTGTTCATGTTCGAGATTACCGTCACGACAGATGCTTCCGACATGGGCATGTCCGATTGGCCCAGACTCAAGAACGGGTGGCCGAACGCATAGATTCTCTGCGCGTCGCGGTAGGTGACGGTGCCCGAAGCGGCTATAGAATAATCACCGCGAACGAGTTGAACGCTGACGGATGTGCCGGGCGCAAGCGTGTGTTCATTAGCTTGAGCGAGCGGCGTGATTGAAGCAGCGCCGCCAGCACCCGAGACCGGCAGAAGACCGTGAGCGATGAGTTGCGGGGCGAATGAGGCGAGCGCCTCCTGAGTGATTCCGCCGAAGACAACAGGGGTGGCTATGGGCTGGAACTGCTGGCCCAGTAGACCAACGAGCGGCGAGCCTTGCGAGACGGGCGCGACCAGAGGCATTCCAGTCACTGCCGGTCTGGGCAGCGTTGGATGCCAGTCGGTCGCGGCCAACTGTGCGAAAGAGACTGTGTGCGGTTCCTGCGGCGAACGCGAGTTGCGCTCATCGCCCTGCTCGAAAACATCTACCATCTGCTTGATGGGAGTGATGCCCGCAATCGGGTCTCTGGAAAACGGGAAGCTGAATGCGATTGCGCCTACGAGCCGCCCGTCAATGTAAACGGGCGAGCCGCTCATCCCTGCGAAAACTCCCGTGCGCTCGACGTTCGCGCCCGACAGACGCGCGATTATGGCGGATTGGCGCGGGCCTGGGAAACCCGGCAGCACGCCCAGGATTTCGACGCCGAACTCTTCAGGCTCCGTGCCTAAAAAGACCGTTCGGGAGACGCCTTTCAT
>DATHJK010000496.1:0-3496 GCA_035316225.1 Pyrinomonadaceae bacterium | reverse complement strand
TAGTTTTGCAGGGTGATGGTGGCGAGCGTCTGGTTCTCCTTCTCAATTTTGACGCCCTCTTTCGCTTCAACTGCCTGGTGCAGCCCATCAGACCAGCGACGACCTTTCATCAAGCGCCCTGTGAAATCGTCAACGATGATGACTTCGCCCTCCTGAACCACGTACTGGTGATCCAGCCTGTAGAGCGTGTGAGCTTTCAACGCCTGTTCGACGCAATGAAGCAGTTCCATGTTCGACGGGTCGTAAAGATTATCGACTCCGAGCAGGCGCTCGGCTCTTTCCACGCCATCTTCCGTCAGAACAGCAGTGTGCTGCTTTTCGTCAACGAGGTAATCGCCTGTCTTTTTGCCATCGGTCGTCTCTTCGCCGCGCTTGAGTTGCGGGATGATCGTGTCAGCCTTGTAATACTTGTCCGTCGCCTCGTCCGATGGGCCTGAGATGATAAGCGGCGTGCGCGCTTCGTCAATCAGTATGGAATCAACCTCGTCGACGATTGCGAAATAGTGGCCGCGCTGAACGCAGGTCGCCAGATCGAACTTCATGTTATCGCGCAGGTAATCGAAGCCGAACTCGTTGTTCGTCCCGTAGGTGATGTCAGCAGCGTAGGCCGCCTGCCGCTCGAAGTCGTCCATGTCGTTCTGTATGCAGCCGACTTCCAAGCCAAGAAAACGGTGAATCTGTCCCATCCATTCGGCGTCGCGTGACGCAAGGTAATCGTTTACGGTGATGACATGAACGCCGCCGCGCCCCGTTAGAGCATTCAGATAAGCGGGAAGCGTTGCGACCAGAGTTTTGCCTTCGCCTGTTCGCATCTCGGCTATCTTGCCTTCGTGAAGAACGAGGCCGCCGATTAGCTGCACGTCGAAGTGGCGCATGCCTGTTGTGCGTATGCTGGCCTCGCGCACCGTAGCAAAAGCTTCGGGCAGCAGTTCATCCAGAATCTCCCGCTCCAGCCGCTTCAATTCTTCCTTGTCTTGCGCGCCCTCGACAGCCTGCGCGACTCTCTCTTTGAACTGAGCGGTTCGCGCGCGCAACTCTTCGTCCGAGAGCTTTTGCACCGAAGGCTCAAGCTCGTTGATGCTGTTGATGATGGGCTGAATCTTCTTCAGGTAGCGCTGGTTTTCGCTGCCGAACAGCTTTGTTAGAAACTTGTCAATCATAATCTTTCCTTGAATTTCCAAAGCCTGACGCTCTTTAGGTCAAGCAAACTCAGAACACGCATGCTGCGTGCAACCTGTGATTGTAATGGAGCGATTAAATGTAGGCAAGCGAGTGAGTTTTGGGAAACTCACCTGCCTTAGACTGTAAGGAGGTTAATAAGTAGCCAGCATTCTTGAGAGCATCGCTGTCGAGGTATCACGACGCATCTTGTTGCGGTCAGCCTCTATGCTGAGGCTTGAGGAGATGCTCACATCAAGCATGCTACTGCTCACAGACCTTTTGAATTGGCCTGTGAAATCCTTCAGCGGCTTCTTATTAAATTCAGGTGTTCTTCTCTCAGAACTGTTTCCCGCATCTGCGTTCTGACTAGTGAATGTCAGGCCGGGCGATTGATTATCGCGCGCCGTCTGCGAATGCGCGTCGAAGGCAAGCAGACACACAGAGACTCCGACGACGATGGTAAAAAGCGACTGGACTGTGCTGCGCTGTGTCTGCATGACGTATAAAAATTTTAGCTCGTTGGCTTCTTCGACAGTTTCGCCATCTTAGCGCCAAAGTCTGTGCGTGGCATCTTGAAGTTGACGACGATCTGCCTGCCGCTAGACGTGACATTCGTGCTCTTGAAAAAGATCTCCTCGTCATGCCCCTTCTTCTTCCACGCCGCAATACCAAGCATGGTATTGAATCCGCTAGACAATCTTGCGGCCATCTCCTCCGAAGTAGCCTCGGACGTGAGGCTGACGGAAACATCTGTTTCGTTCGCCACCAGTTTCAAGGTTATATGCTTGAACTCTTTAAGCGGCTTCAGAAGACCGCTGTCGCTTAAGGTTGAGACGGCCTTTTTCGCAACCTCAACCAGATGAGCGTCGCCCGACTGCTGCGTGACAACCGGGTTAGCAAGCGTGCCGTCGGCGTTAATATCGGACTCTATCGTAACTTCGATTGCCCCGCTGAGATTAATCTCGCCCCTGTCCTGCATCTGCTTGATCTCGTCCAGAAGGTCGGAGAAGGGTTTTGTATTAATCTGCGGGAAAAGCTCTACGCCATTTGCCGATGCCGCCTGCTCCAGACGATGCTGCGCCTCCTCATCCGAGGCAGGCTCAGGCGTAGGGCTTGGCGAAGCGCTGGCTATAAGCGGGCTGGGCTTAGGCGAAGCCAGAGGAGAAGCCGAAGCAGATGGACTGGCCGCTGGCGTTGGCGAAGCTTGCGGTCTGCCCGTCCATGAAGACCTTACGCGCGGCGGGCGCGGTTCGGGCTGCGCCATTGAGATTATCTGAACATCCGGCACGGGCGCAGGCGGCACAACGGAAGTCGCGGGCGTCAACATCTCGCCGTTCGTCATCATGAAGTAGCCTTCCGGGTACGTGAAGCGATCATGCGCCAGATCAATGATGGTCGCGCGCTCGCCCACGACCGTTTTTTTATAATCCCGGCTCACGTAATCTGCCCCACTGTAAAGGCTGGCGATGTAGAGCGCGTCTCGCAGGCCGGGAACATAAAGCACGGCCAGGGCTACGATCATATGAAAGATGATCGAGCCGGCCAGTATGCGCCCCAGGCGCGGCCAGATTGACTGTCTGTTGATTTCTACGTTTGCAAAAAGCTCTGCCACTTTTCCTCATCCCTTGCGCTTTTCCCTGAAAACCGTAAGCGCAAAATACCTTGTCTTAGACGCTCGCAAGCCACTAAAAGTTGCGAGTAATTGAGCCTGAAAGTTGTCTCAAACCCTATCCGAAAAGGCGGAAACTTTCTCAATATCTCCTGAGTAAAATCAGTTCTATGGTACGCTCCCGCGACAAAAATCGCCACCGCAGAAGAAAAGTGGAAGACGCAAAAGAGCCGCGTGAAGGCGGCGCGCGGCGTAAGCGCGCGAAAGATATGAACGATGAAAGCAAGAGCGCGACACGTTTGCGTGATGAACCGCTTCATACTGGCGGAAGGTCAAAGCAGGATCGCGCTCTTAATAGCCTGTTGGCAGGGATAGGCACGCCTGAGCCTGCGCCCTTTCAACCTGATCCTTTTCAATTGGAAGCGCTGGCCGCGCTCGAATACGAAGACGTGCTTGTGACCGCGCCTACCGGGAGCGGCAAGACGTGGATTGCGCGCGAGGAGATTCGCAGGCTGATTTCCGGGGATAAGCGCGCATGGTACACCACACCGCTCAAAGCTCTCACCAACTCCAAATATCAGGAGTTTGCGGAAGAGTTCGGCGCGGAGAATGTTGGAATATTAACGGGCGACAGGAAAGAGAACGCGGACGCGCCGCTCATCGTCGGCACTACGGAAATCTACCGTAATCAACTCTTCGACTCTCTTCGCAACGGCACAGACATTC
>DATHJK010000495.1:0-9768 GCA_035316225.1 Pyrinomonadaceae bacterium | reverse complement strand
CGACGGCTCTGCTTTCAAGTTGCGGGCTTTCGCGGCGCGCGCGTATAATCTGTCCCTTGCTTACCTCGTGTAACATAGTAGCTGGTTAGTTCGGGCGCAGGCCGCGCACTTTATGCAGGTGCACGGTTGCGCGTTTTTTTCCGCTTCGGCGGAGAAAGAGTCCAAAAAAAATGGCTTACCTCAAACCGGAGCGTCCTGAAAAAGTGACCGCTCCTTCCCTGCGCGCGAGCAAAGAGCGCGGCGAACGCCTTGTCTGTCTGACAGCTTACGACTACCCGACGGCTCGCGTAGTTGATGAAGCGGGCATCGACATCATCCTCGTTGGCGATAGCCTCGGCAACGTAGTCCTGGGCTACGGCAACACCGTGCCCGTAACTCTGGACGAGATGGTGATGCATACGCGAGCGGTCAGACGCGGCGTGCAGCGAGCGCTTCTGGTGGCCGACATGCCCTACGGCACTTTCCACACGGGCGCGGACGACACGGTTCGCGCCGCGCTTCGTCTTGTGAAAGAGGCCGGGGCAGAGGCCGTGAAGCTGGAAGGCGGGCGTCAAAGAGCGCCACTGGTGAAGCGGCTGGTTGATGAAGAGATAGCTGTGATGGGCCACATAGGTCTGACGCCGCAATCCGTCAACAAGCTCGGCGGCTTTCGAGTTCAGGGCAAGACGGCAGAGGCTGCGCGAAAGCTTCTTGACGATGCGCGGGCGTTGGAAGATGCCGGAGCATTCTCAATCGTGCTTGAACTCGTGCCGCGCGAAATAGCGCAGTTGATAACCGAGAGCGTGAAGATACCGACCGTAGGAATCGGCGCAGGTCTCTATTGCGACATACAGGTTCTGGTCTTCCATGATCTCGTCGGTCTCTCTTTCGGAAAGCTGCCGCGCTTCGTTCGACAGTATGCCAACCTGCGCGAGACCATCACGGACGCCATCAGCCGCTGGGCGGAAGACGTTCGCGCGGGCGCTTACCCAGCCGATGCAGAATCCTACGGCCTACCCGCAGAAGCCGCTCAAGAGTTGAGCATCAAAACACCTAAAACAGATGCGAAGGTTGAACAATAGAAAAGTCTGGAGTCTGGAGTCTGAAGTCTGAAGTCAAAAGCCCGAAAGCTTTTAGTCTTCCGACTCCAGACTCCAGACTCTGAGACTCCAGACTCTTATGGAGATTATCAATCGCCGCCAACGCATGAGTAGCGTCGCGCGAAAAGTGCGCCGCGAGCAGGATCAGACCATAGGGCTTGTGCCGACGATGGGCGCTCTGCACGAAGGTCACTTGAGTCTGGTGCGCGAGGCGCGACGAATGTGTGATGTCGTCGTCGTCTCGGTCTTCGTCAACCCTACGCAGTTCGGGCCGAGCGAGGATTTCAATCGCTACCCGCGCGATCTGACGAATGATACTGCGCTACTGACGGACTACAATATTGAATACATCTTCGCGCCGACGGTCGAGGAGATTTACCCCAAAAACTTTTCCACATACGTGACGGTCGAGGGGCTTTCGGAGCAACAGGAAGGCATGTCGCGCCCCGGCCACTTTCGCGGCGTCGCAACGGTCGTCGCAATACTTCTCAACGTAGTTCGCCCGGACTTCGCCTTCTTCGGCCAGAAGGACGCGCAGCAGGCCCTGATAATCAGGCGCATGGTGCGCGACCTTGCGTTCGACACAGAGGTGGTCGTGATGCCTACCGTACGCGAGGAATCCGGTCTGGCGCTTTCGTCGCGCAACGCCTACTTGAACGACGAAGAGCGCCACGCCGCCACAGTTATCTACAAAGCACTGAGGCGAGCGAAAGATGCTTACAAAGATGGCGAGCGCAGCGCAGCGCGAATAGCCGGAATAGTTCGCGCGACCGTAGAGACTGAACCCCGCGCGCGCATTGATTACGTCAGCGTCACGGACGCAGACACGCTTGAGCGTCTTGATAAACTGGACGACCGCACAGTTCTAGTAGCCGTCGCCGCCACAATCGGCAACACGCGCCTGATTGACAACACGATTCTTAATCGCGCCAAGCAGAAAGATGCTGTTGCGGCTCAGGGCTAGCTTGGCGCGAAACGATTTTGAAGATTGAAAAGTCCCGTAGGGACGATTGAAGATTTCAGATTTGAGATTTCAAATCCGGGATTCTTCAGTGGTCGCTACGGGTTTTGATTGAAATTTTGTATCATTATCTTTTGAAAAGAACGGGCATACCGCTTCTCTTGCTTCAACCGAATGTTAACGGTCAATTTAGCTATTCTTTATTCACTTGATGTCTCAAAAACAGAAAGCTCATATTGAATTCACGCTCAACGGCGAGCAGGCGGAAGTCGCCTTCGCGCCTCATAAAACTCTGCTCGAAGTTTTAAGGGAGGATTTGAATCTCACGGGCACCAAGCACGGCTGCGAGCTTGGCGAGTGCGGCACGTGCACTGTGTTAGTTGACGGGCGAGCTATTCTCTCGTGCCTGATGCTCGGCCTTGATGCGGAAGGGCGCGCGGTCACGACCGTGGAAGGCATGGCCGAAGGCGCTCAACTCCACCCGCTGCAAGAGACTTTCGCGGATACGGGCGCGGCGCAGTGCGGCTATTGCACGCCCGGCTTCCTGCTGGTTGCCAAAGAGCTTCTCAAAAATAATCCGAACCCTACGCGCGACGAGATTAAAGAGGCTCTGAGCGGAAACCTGTGCCGATGCACGGGCTATATAAAAATTTACGAGGCCGTCGAGATGGCTGCGGCAAAGATGCGCGGTGAGAGCATGGAATTGCCGAAAGAAAGCGTTTATGGCTACGAATAAGAACGGGAATAAAGGGGCTAACGGTAAGAGCGTGCATAACGGCGAGCCTTTGAAAGTCGTAGGCAAGCCGTTTCGCAAAGTTGATGCGCGAGCGAAATGCACGGGTCAGACGAAGTTTGCCGACGACATCATGCTGCCGCGCATGCTCCACTGCAAAATCCTGCGCTCGCCTGAGCCGCACGCGCTCATCAAAACGATTGACGTTTCAAAGGCATTGAAGCTTCCGGGCGTGCGCGCCGTCATCACTGGCCGCGATCTGCCAATCCCTTACGGCATACTTCCCGTCAGCCAGGACGAGCACGCAATCTGCATTGACAGGGTTCGATTCATAGGCGACCCCGTAGCAGCCGTCGCAGCCATTGATGAAGACACTGCGTTCGACGCTATGAACTTAATCGAAGTCGAATACGAGAAATTGCAGACCGTCACGTCAATCGAAGAAGGCTTGATGATTGAGGAGCCGCGCATTCACGATTACGGCGAGCGCGGCAATATTCACAAGTTAGTTTCGCTTGAATTCGGCGACATGGATGAAGGGTTCGCCGAAGCCGATTTAATACGCGAAGACATTCTCTTTTACGAAGGCAACACGCACCTGCCTATGGAGCAGCACGCGGCCCTGGCCTATTTTGACACCGATAATAAATTAACTCTCTGGAGCGCAACGCAGACGCCGCACTATGTTCATCGCGCGCTCACTAAGACGTTAAAAGTTCCAGCCGCACACATTCGCGTCATCGCCACTCCGAACGGCGGAGGTTTCGGGGGCAAGAGCGATCCTTTCAACCACGAGATTATCGTAAGCAAGCTCTCTATGATTACGGGTCGTCCCGTGAAGATTGCGCTGACGCGCGAGGAAGTTTTCTACTGCCATCGCGGTCGCCATCCTGTTCTGATGAAAGTCAGAACGGGCGTGAAAAAGGACGGCGCAATCACTGCGATGGATTTTCAATCGTTTCTTGACGGCGGCGCTTACGGCTCTTACGGTGTAGCGTCCACCTTCTACACGGGCGCGCTGCAAACCGTAACGTATGAAATCCCGCGCTACAAGTTTCGCGGCGCTCGCGTCTTTACGAACAAGCCGCCGTGTGGGCCAAAGCGCGGGCATGGTACGCCGCAGCCGCGCTTCGCATTGGAAGTTCACCTGGACAAGATAGCGGAAGAATTAAAACTTGACCCGGCGGAGATACGTTTGAGCCATCTCGTCAAACCTTTTTCCGTGACAGCAAACTACCTGCGCATCGGAAGCATGGGTTTGGGCAAGTGCATTGAAAAAGTTGTAGAAGGCTCTGACTGGAAAAATAAATTTTCCGGCTGGGACAGAAGTGACAGAAAACTTCCCTTCGGCAAGGGTGTGGGTATAGCTTGCAGTTCTTACATCTGCGGCGCAGGGCTTCCCATATACTGGAACAACATGCCGCACAGCGGCGTTCAGCTTCGTCTTGATCGCCAGGGCGGTGTGTGCGTCCAGTGCGGCTCGACCGACATAGGCCAGGGTTCGGATTCGATTCTCGCATACATCGTCGCGGAAGTTCTCGGCATTGACCCGTTCGACATTCGCGTCATCACAGCCGACACGGATTTAACTCCCGTTGATCTTGGCAGCTATTCTAGCCGCGTCACACTTATGACTGGCAACGCTGCGTTGCAGGCAGCCGAACGCGCGCGTGAGCTATTGACTATCGCCGTCGCGGAAAAACTGAGCGTGCCCGCCGAAAATCTTTCCTTCGCAGATCGCCGCGTCTTCGACGTTGAGAATCCGGAGACAGGAATTTCATTCGCCGAAGCTGTCGTGCTCGCAGAATCCAAGTTCGGCACAATCGGCACGGTCGGCTCTTACACGCCGCCGCGCTCGCCCGGTCGTTTCAAAGGCGCAGGCGTTGGCCCATCGCCCGCCTACAGCTACTCTGCTGCCGTTGCAGAAGTTGACGTTGATCCTGATACGGGTATCGTCACGGTCGAGCGCGTCTGGATTGCTCACGACATAGGACGCAGCATCAATCCCATGCTCGTCATGGGACAGGTCGAAGGCTCTGTTTACATGGGCTTGGGCGAAGCTCTCATGGAAGAGATGACCTACCGCGCCAACCGCAACGTCGTACACAAATTCCCTTCTCTACTCGAATACAAGAGTCCCACGACGCTTGAGATGTGCGACGTTAAGACTTATTTAATCGAGGACGCAGATCCCAACGGCCCGTTCGGCGCGAAAGAGGTTGGGCAAGGCCCACTGCTTCCCGTTCCCCCGGCGGTCGCCAACGCAGTTTACGACGCCGTAGGAGTTCGCATAGACGAAGTGCCCATCACGCCCGAAAAAGTTCTCTCCGCGCTGCGCGACAAATCAAAAGGCCGCGAAGGCCGCTTCGGGCCGAAATCAGTCCCAGAGGTTGATTGGCCCACGCCCCTGAAAGTTCTCACGCCAGCCGAAGGCGGAGACGGGAAAGAGATGCCGCGTGTAGCTGTGCATTCGTGAGATCGGTGAAATATGGAGTTCGAGTGGGATCCAAAGAAAGCAAAGAGCAATCTTCGCAAGCATAAGATTTCATTTGACGAAGCAGCCACGGTGTTTAATGATCTTCTCTCACTAACATTTGCTGACGAGGCACACTCGAAGGCTGAGCGAAGATATGTCACGCTCGGAATGTCGCATCGAGCGCGAATACTGGTGGCCGCACATACTATGCGCGGCGAAAAAGTCAGGATAATTAGCGCACGCAAAGCCAAGTCACGCGAAAGAAAATGGTATGAGGAAGAAAACAAATAAAATAAAAGATGACGATGATCTCTTGCCAGAATACGACTTCAGCAAAATGAAGCTCGTCGGACGTGGAATTTACGCCGAGCGATTTCGTTCGGGGACAAATCTAGTGTTGCTCGACAGCGATGTCAGGAAAGCATTTCCTGATGATGAAGCGGTTAACGAGGCATTGCGGGTTATTGCGAAGGCGGCAAAACAACAGGTTGCGCGAGTGCGAAATCGCGGCGGGCGAAGCCGGAAACAAACGTCCAAATCACATCGTGCAGCGTAAACTTGATGAGCGAACAAGAACCATCCACTTTTAGACCGTTTGCCTTCACCGTAATTGAAGACGACGGCGTGAATGTAATCATCGAGGTCTCGGAGGAAGACTATCAAGCCGATCTGGCTGCCGGGATTGACGAAGAGGCGACGATGAAACCCGGTCGCTATAAATTCAAGCGCGGCGGCTTCCTTGCGCGTCACCCCGAGTTGAAGGTAAGAGCAAAGAAACGAGCTTGAAGGGAGGAATCAATTGTTCAACCCTGAAACCGAGTACGATGTCACTCAGGACAAGATTGACATAAGAGACTTCTGGGAATACCAGGAGGATTTCGTCGTCCGACCGCCATATCAGCGCAAGAGTGTCTGGTCTAACACAAAGCAACAGGCACTGCTTGATAGTCTTTTTCGTCGATACTATATTCCGCGTTTGGTTCTGCGTGAAGTTAGGCTGAACGAGACGAAAGTTGTGCGCGAGGTAGTTGACGGGCAGCAGCGCATCACTACAGTGCGACGGTTCTTCGGCGACGAACTCAGGCTGCCGGATTCATTAAAGACTTTTCACAGTGAATTAGCCGGAAAACGATACTCAGAATTGCGCGCTGAATTTAGAAGGTTTGTCGACAGATCACTCAAATATGAGGCCGACATAATCAAAAACATTGACAATCCGCGTGACCCTGGACATCAGCGAATCGCTACTGAGATCTTTTGGAGATTACAGCAAGGTGAGTCCTTGAATTTTATGGAGATTGCTCACGCCCGTCTATCAAGCCCTGTGCGAAATTTCTTAGTTAAATATGCTGACGACATCACTTTCGATTATTCAGAATACCAGCCGATTGACGAGAATCCCGACAAACATCCATTCTTCTCGTTGATCGAGCGCAGTAACGATCGTATGCAGCATTTATCTCTGCTCGGACGGTTGCTTTTGATTGAGCGTTCCGGTGGACCCACCGATGTTAGAGATAAGATTCTGGCAGCTTGGATTGACGAAACACAAACCCCAACCGGAGTTGGTGACTATAGTTTTGAGAGAGAAAAAGAGGCAGTCAATCTATTGAAGACGATGAAGCGGTTCTATGAGATTTTCAAAGATGATCCGATGGTCGATGCTAAGAGCGGAATAAGAGAGCTTTCGATTGAATACTTCATCATCTCAATGGTGATGCTCATACGCCATCTTCGCGAATACTATGCGCTTCCGAACGAGTTCTTTCCAAGGATCAGAACTTTTCTTCATGAATTCCATGCCCGTTGGAAAGAACACCATGAAGACGATCGCGACATACTGCTCTTTTCAGACAATCGGCAACAGAGCAAGGTCGACTTGGAGAATCGCGATCGCGTGCTTCGGCAGGCTTTTTTTGAGTACCTTGAGAAAGAACACTTGAGTTTAACCACTCTCGATACAAAGCGCGCATTCAACGAGGCAGATAAGATTCGGATATACCGACGCGATGAAGGCATGTGCCAGTTATGTGTGAAAGAAGGGAAGCCGCGAGATGAGTGTGTTGTCTCGTGGAGTCAGTATGAGGCGGATCATATTGTTGCATGGATCAAAGGCGGCGAAACGACGGAAGAGAACGCACAGGTTCTTTGCAAATATCACAATGCCTCGAAGGGCGGAAGATAATTCCATCACCAAATTGGTTGTTCAGCGCTATGATGAGACTTCCTAAATTCAGTTATCTAGTGCCGCGTGAGGTCGCGGACGCGGTGAAGATGATGGCTGACGCGGGGACTGGGGGTCAGTTCGTTGCGGGCGGCACAGACCTGTATCCGAATATGAAGCGGCGGCAGCAGACGCCGAAGACTGTTATCTCTGTGACGAGGCTGAAAGAGTTGAACCAGATTACGGGTGACGGGAAATCTGGATTGAGAATCGGCGCGTCCGTGTGGCTGACTGATCTTTGCGAGCATCCTGTCATCAATCGTGATTATCCGTTTGTGGCGCGGGCGGCGCGGCTCATCTCTACGCCGATTTTGCGAAACATGAGTACGATTGGCGGAAACCTTCTGCTGGATACGCGATGCAACTACTACGATCAGAATTACGAGTGGCGGCGCGGAATAAATTTTTGTTTGAAGAAGGACGGCGATGTCTGCTGGGTCGCCCCCGGCAGTAAGAAGTGTTGGGCTGTTCAATCGTCAGACCTTGTGCCGTTGATGGTTGCAATCGGCGCGCGTCTTCAACTGGTCTCGACGCTGGGCGAAAGAATGGTTGATGCCGCAGGGCTTTATAACGACGACGGGATTGATTACCTGCACAAGAGGCCGGATGAGCTTTTGACCGAAATTCATCTGCCGCCTGTGAGCGGATGGCGAGCTACTTATAAGAAACTTCGACGGCGAGGCGCGTTCGATTTTCCAGTGCTGGGCGTGGCGGCGCGACTGGACATGGATGAGAGCGGCGCTGTTAAAGATGCGAAGCTTATACTGGGCGGCATCGCGCCTGCGCCGGTTGAAGTGAAAGATGCTGAGAAGGCTTTGATTGGAAATATTCTGAATCAGGAATCTATCGAACGGGCGGCGGAAGCGAGTTATATAAAAGCGCGACCGTTGGACAACACAGATTTCGTGATGAACTGGCGCAAGCAGATGACCAGGCAGTTTGTTATGCGTGCGCTGGAAGAGTTAAGAGCAGGGATGAGGGATGAGGGATGAGGGATGAAGAAAACCTGCCGGACAGGTTGAATGATTCAACTCTTCACCCCTTATTCCTCATTTCTCAGCCCTCAGTTGCTGCTATTCTATTAGCCGCAGGGCGCTCGCGCCGCATGGGAGCGTTCAAGCCGCTGCTTCCCTTCGGCGAGAAAACTGTCATAGAAACCTGCATTGATAATCTTCGCAACGCCGGAGTCGAAACGATTGTCGTGGTCGTGGGCCATCGCGCTGCGGAAGTTCATGAAAGGCTCGCTCATCTTCCTCTACGTTTCGCCGTCAATGAAGATGCTGAAAGCGAGATGGGCGTCTCTATTGCGCGCGGCGCAGAGCAGTTGCCGGATGAGATTGAGAGCATTTTCATTGCGCTCGTAGACCACCCGGCGGTTGAACCGGAAGTCATAAGCTTTCTGCTTTCTGAACGGAAGCGAGCAGGCGCGCGGCTCGTCGTGCCTGCCTACAAGGGGCGTGGAGGCCATCCCGTTCTGCTAGATGCCGGGTTTCGTGAAAAGCTCAAACATCTTGATCCTGAGCGCGGCCTGCGACTCCTTTTTGAAGCCCACCGCGAAGAGGTGTTGCGAGTGCCTGTGGCTTCGCCCTACGTTGCGCGCGACATGGATACGTGGGAAGATTACTGCGCGCTGTACCACGAGCTTTTCGGGACGGAACCGCCGGACGTGCAGTCATGAAACGAGCACCCGCAAGGCTTAATGATAGAGCAATCCATCCAACCACGCTGACAGCAGGCTCATCTAAGTTGTCGCCCGCGAGACGCTACAGACGGCTCTCAAGTTCGTGAGGCAAAAGAGGCCGAACGTTTTCGGGTAAGGTAGTAAGGAGAAAAGATGATCTCTACATTTCGCAGGTCGGCTGCGGCTTCCAGCTTAGCCCTCCTGCTTGTTTTGTCAGTGGCCGCGTTTCCGCAGAGAAGCAACGCGCCCGTGCAGTTCTCTTTCCACTCGATTGACGGTGCGATCGTGACGAATGATGATGTGCACGGCCAGGTGGTTGTTCTCGCATTTGGGGTTTCGTGGTTGCCGCTCTCCAAAAAGCTCGCGTAGGGCATACGCAAGATCGCAAACGATTACAGCGCGCATGGCGTGATTGTCTATTGGGTGAGCACGGATTCCGATTCGCCGCGTTCCAGAAACTACGCATCGGACGAGCAGCTTCGAGAGTTTGCGAAAAAATATGATTTGAACCTGACCGTCTTGCGCGACCCTGACGGCAGGATTTCCAAGCAGTTCGGTGTGGATCAGATTCCCGCGATTGTTATCTTAGACAAGCAGGGGAATGTTTACGGTCA
>DATHJK010000494.1:0-2109 GCA_035316225.1 Pyrinomonadaceae bacterium | reverse complement strand
CCTGCCGCAGATTGGCCTGCGACCATTATCGCTCTGAACGCGGAGATTGTGGCAACGGGCAGAAACGGCGAGCGCGTCATCAGAGCGGACGATTTCTTCGTTGACATGTTGACCACTGCGCTTGAGCCTGGAGAGATTTTAAGAGAGATTCGCATAGCCGTGCCGCAGGGGCGCACAGGTCAGGCTTACACCAAAGTTCCGCATCCGGCTTCGGGCTTCGCGGTTGTCGGCGTCGCCGTCAATCTATCGCTCGACAACACGGAAGTTTGCCAGTCCGCGAGCGTCGGCATTACGGGCGCGGCGGCGAAAGCTTATAGAGCGCGCGGCGTTGAAACCGCTTTGAATGGAAACAGGATTGACGAGGCATTGGCCCAAACTGCGGCGGCGCAGGCTGCGGACGGCATTGATCTAAACGGCGACCTTTACGCTTCGGCAGATTATCGCCGCCATCTCGTTCAGGGTTACACGCGACGCGCAATCCTGAAAGCGATAGCGCAGGCGAAATGATTTTTCTCGCATGAAGATCACAGGAACACAGGAGTTGCGCGCGAAGCGCGAGCGCGTGTGGCAGGCGTTGATTGACCCGGCTGTGCTACAGCGCTCTATTCCCGGCTGCGAACAGTTAGAAAAGAGTGGCGAGAACAGTTATGCGGCCACCTTGCGCGCGGGCGTCGGCTCCATCAAAGGACTTTTTAAGGGGAACGTGCGGCTTGAAGACATGAGACCGCCCGAACACTATCGCATAGTCGTTGACGGCAAAGGCCAGCCGGGATTTCTTAAAGGCGCGGGCGATCTTGACCTTGAAGAGAATGCTGGCGCGACCATTATCAAGTACGCTGGCGATGTTCAGGTTGGAGGAACGATTGCGGGCGTGGGCCAGCGCATGATTGAAGGAGCCGCGAAGATGATGATCGCGCAGTTCTTCACGGCGCTTGAGGCCGAGGCGCAGACCGAAGAGGGAGACCCACCTCCAAAACATGGATTTTTTCGGACAGCCCTGAGGTGGTTCTCAGGGTGGCTACACAGGGTTTTCAGAGGACGCGCGCAAGGCTCATAACCTATCCCCTTCTCTTCAAAAGACTCATCTTCATGAATCTTTCTAAAACTAAGCGCCCCCATTTACGCTGGAAGCTTGCCATCCTTGCGGCTCTGGCCGTGACTATTCTGGCGATTGACCCGCAGGTTGATCTGTGGCGCGTGCGCGGGCGCGAGTGGAACGGAGTTTACGCCTACACGGACACGGACGAAGTAGCTTACGCAGCATATTTCAGGGCGCTTGCAACGGGTCGCCCGCGCCGCAACGATCCTTACACGGGGCGCGACGACGCACAGGGCGCGCCGCAGCCTGAATCTCTTTTCTCGATCCAATTTCTTCCGGCTTATATCATCGCTCTCCCGGCGCGCCTGCTTGCGCTGTCAACTTCGACTGCGTTCATTCTGCTGATGCCGCTCGCCGCAATCGCCGGAACGCTGGCGCTCTTCTGGTTGTTAGGGATTGTCATCGAAGATGACAGGAAAGCTTCGGTGGGCGCTCTGGCCGTGCTCTGTCTTGGTACTCTGGTGGCAGGTCATGGCGCAGGAAGAATGGTCTTCGGCGACGGTGCGGCATACATCTATCTTCCCTTTCTTCGTCGCTATCTTCCTGCGGTCTCGTTTCCCTTCTACTTCATCTACTGCGCGCTCATCTGGCGAATGCTGACGAGCGAAGACAGGCGCGCGGCAATCAAATATGCGACTGTCGCCGGACTGTTTTTCATCACTCTCGTCTATTCCTACTTCTATTTCTGGACGGCGGCCATAGCTTGGACGGCTCTCTTAATTGCGTTCTGGATTGCCGCGTACCCATCGAAATGGAAATCTTTAATCGCGCCGCTCGGAACTCTTTCCACACTGGCGGTGCTTGCGCTCGCGCCTTATCTCTGGCTGCTATCGCGGCGCGCCGCGACGATGGATACAGTTCAGGCTCTATCTTTTTCGCACGCGCCCGACGTGATGCGGCTGCCCGCGCTGGTTGGCATAGCTTCCTTCGTAGCTCTCTGCACAGCCGTCTGGCATAAAAGAATTAAGTGGCGAGACCCGCGCGCTCTCTTCGCAGCATCTTTCACATTG
>DATHJK010000493.1:0-6655 GCA_035316225.1 Pyrinomonadaceae bacterium | reverse complement strand
CGCTCGTGCTGCGAAACACAGGCACACGCAATCGCCCGTAATCTTCAAGCGCGAACCAGTCGCCATTGGCTCTTTGCATCGCATACAAATTGCTCATTACACATCCTTTCATACAGACTCCAAGACCTTCAGCGCATCGTTATTGGCCGAAAATGCGCGCTCTTATGTGATGCGAAGATCACCTTTCTTATCGTCATGATAAAGGAAGGTGAAGAACATCAGGCCGCCCGCAATACATGCCATCAGGGTTGCGCCGATGGCTAACCATAGATGGTATCTTCCGCCCTGTATGTACAGGAGTCCTTGCGCATCTCTGAATACGACGAACAGATACAGTTGTCGGCTGGCGACAATAGCCATCACCAACAGAGCAACAATCGCCGCTACAAATTTCGTCTCTCTCTTCCTGATATTCACCTCCTGTTTCCTCATTACTTTTAGCATCAAGTCAATGCGACGAGCCGCCAACGTGAATCGAGTTCACAGGTGATTGCTCCGGCGCGACGCCGGGAGTTCCCATACGATTCTCTCCCAGACGTGCTGTTCGTGATGCGACGACCTGCCATCGCTCCTGCTGCTTCACGTACACTTTACTGAGTTGGTAAAAACCGCTGGAATCTCGGCCTTTGAACCGGCTGCTCACCGTCGCATGGCCTGTGAACGTAGCCCCGGTTTCAGTGACTTGCGCATTAACGTCATCAAGGGTAGTAACCTCCGAGGTCAGATCGCCCGGTCGGTATATACCGATTTCAAGGATGCGCTTCATTGGAGTGTGTCCTCAAGAATGGCAGGTCCAGACTCTACATGTCCTAAAGCGGGGAGCTTGAAACTATCCAGGGCTTCCGACTCATTATCGTAAACATCGAAGACGGTCAGGAGCTTTGTGATCGTCATCAATTCGCTGACTCTTTGTGTCAGATGAAGGAGCTTAATCTGCCCATCGCTCTTGCTCAGAGTAACGTGGCTTGCAATAAGCTCGCCCAGCCCGCTCGAATCAATATATGAAACATGCGCCAGATTCAAAAGAATCTGATTTTGCCCCCCTTCCGCCAGGCGGCGAATAGCGTTATGTAACACAACGCTTCCTTCACCCATTCTCAGATTGCCATCTATGTCCAGAACGATTACGTCTCCGATTTGGCGATCTTTAATATTCAGGTTGTTCACTGTAAATTCTCCTTTGCTTTCCAGGGGCTGGATCAGGTGTTTATAGAAAATAGGGGTTGATGCCCTACCGGGTTTTCAAGGCGATGCGGCCACAAATCTTTCGCTTTACCGTCGAAATCTACCGCCACAAAGTCCCTTACGCCCTTTGACATACAAACATCTTCACCTACGTGCCCCACGTTAACTAATCTTTATCGCTTCGTTGCGTATTTGAATTCTTTAAGAAGAATAGGACAAATAATGTTAAGCGTCTGTGCGTTACGCCACATATAGCCAGGATTTATTGGCGACCCGCCGTAATGTGCTTGCCGGTTCGCTTATGCCGATTCATTGAGGAAAGGTTCCGGCCACTTTCTCGTATATGTGTGCTGGCGCACGGACGGTCATTCTTTCCAGTGATATATCTGTCTTTGCTGCTCCTCGAATCATTTATCTTTGAAGATGAGGGACGCCCTGTCTGAACAATATCAGGTACGCTCGGCAAAGGAGACTTAAGGAATTCACATGCGCAACGAAGCAATGATTAAGGAGCGTGAGGGGGGTATTAACTGGAATACCACTGTGTTCATGGTGCTTTTTCATATAGGAGCACTGGCCGCTCTCTTCACCTTCAAGTGGCAGGCGCTCTGTGTCACCATCTTACTCTGGTGGATCGCCGGAGGTATAGGCGTCGGCATGGGCTATCACCGTCTCTTGACGCATCGCAGCTACAAGACGCCCAGAGTGATCGAATATTTTCTGACGCTCTGCGGGACGCTGGCGCTCGAAGGTAGTCCCATAGCCTGGGTCGTGACGCATCGCATCCATCACGCGCATACAGACGCGCCCGGTGATCCGCATACTCCGCGCGATGGCGGCTGGTGGTCGCACATGGGCTGGATTTTAAGGGGTACTGCGCAGCAGTACGACGCGGAAGCTGTGGCGCGTTATGCTCCCGACATGGTGAGGGATAGATTTCAGGTCTGGGTCAGCCGATTGTACTGGTTGCCACTCGTTGTCCTCGGTTTGGCGCTGCTCGGCTTAGGCGGTTGGTCTTATCTGGTGTGGGCTATTTTCTTCCGCGTTACCTTTGGGCTGCACGCGACATGGCTGGTTAACTCTGCAACACACATGTGGGGCAAACGCCGATTCACAACGCGGGATGATTCCACCAACAACTGGTGGGTCGCGCTGCTGACCTTTGGCGAGGGATGGCACAATAATCATCACGCGCACCCGACTGCCGCCCGCCACGGACTTGCATGGTATGAGATTGATCTTAACTGGTGGGGTATTCGCGCCCTCCAATTTCTAGGGCTGGCGAAAGCGATCAAACTGGTACGTATGGCCGAGCCTCCTACGGCATGAGAAGTGATAGCTTATGAATGAAGAGAATGACGTGAGGCTGACTATTCTGGTAGTGGAGGATATTGAGGAGACACGCGACGGCATAGAAAAGTTGCTGAAAGTAGACGGCTATCGCGTGGAGGCGGCCAGAGATGAACGAGACGCAGTTGGCTGCGCCCAACGAAAGCGTCCAAACCTGATTCTCATAAGTCCAGGCGGGTCGCCGCGCGATGTCATCGCTACCGCATGCCATATACGCGAACGTGCGGAGTTGGGGGAGAATGTTCCGGTGGTGGTCTTTTGCGTTGGAGAGGTCGGTGAAGGTGATGAAATCGCTATCGGTCAAAATGTCTATCTCACACGCCCTGATAACTTCAACCAGTTGAGAAATCTTCTCGCTCGACTTCTCGACAAGAATCAAATGCCGCTTGAAGTCGTGATAGTGTAACGCGCGCGGGACAGCGCCCACAATCTACATTTCGGCCAATCTCATTCTACTGAGGTCGCCAAACTGAAAAGGCTAAAAGCGCCCGGCAACAAAACTGTTTCGCCGGGCGCTTTGTTCACTGGAGGCGATTGTTTCGCGCATCGCTTCCAGGTCAATCTGTGCGCTATAACACGCATAGCCGAAGGTAGTGAAGAAGTGACGAAGGGGTCTTCTATCCGAGCAAGCGATCAAACTCGTCTTTAACCACCTTGTAACACTCGCAGGCCATCGCTTCCAGCTTCTGTCGGTCAAGCACCTTGATGTGGCCGCGAACGTAGCTGATAGCTCCGGCATCTTGCAGGCGACCGGCAGCTACGGTCACGCCTTCGCGGCGCACTCCCAGCATATCGGCGATCAGTTCTTGCGTCATAATCAACTCGTCCGCCTTCACGCGGTCGTGGCTTAACAAGAGCCAGCGGCAGAGTTGCTGTTCTACCGAGTGCAGGCGGTTGCAGACGGCTGTCTGTGAGATTTGTGTAATGAGTGCCTGTGTATAGCGCAGGAGCAATTGCTGAAACTTGCTTCCCAGTGCGAACTCAGTTTGCAATGCCTTGGCCTTCATCTTGATGGCATCTCCGGCACTCTGTACGACAGCGCGGTTGGGCATGGTGCCGCCTCCCATGAAGAGGGCTATGCCTACCACTCCCTCATTACCCGCCAGCCCCATCTCCGCCGATGAGCCGTCTTCCATCATGTAAAGCAGAGAGATGATAGCAGTAGTGGGAAAATAGACATGATCCAGATGTCCACCGGATTCATAGATGACTTCGCCAAGATCAAAGGAAACCGGCTCCAGATGTGGACGCAGGCGTTCATATTCCTCCAGGGGAAGCGCGGCGAGAAGCCGATTTTCAACCGTATCATGGGGTCTGACCAATTTAGACATGAGTAGTTCCCACAGCTTGCCGTTTGCCCTTAGCTCATCTGGCGCGAAGAGAAATCATGGCTCTAAACGATGTCGGAAGATAAATCCTTCAGGAGCAATTTAAACGTGAATATCTCATCGCAAGAGCATTTGGTACATATATGGTCTAGCGGACAGACGACTCTATTAACTTGAACTACTCTAATATAACACGATGGTATCGAGGGGAAGTAGTGAGGCGATAGTGGGTTGCTGACACTTCGTAGGCCGCATAACCATCGGTTCACATTTATTAGCAACCCACTATCGCCCTGCTACCAAGAGTGTTTGAGATTAAGGAGAGTACGATCATGTTATGGACAATTCTGGTAGTGTTAGCGGTGCTGTGGTTGATTGGTCTTATTGGAGGATTCGGCGGTAACCTGATTAACCTGTTGCTGCTAGTAGCACTCGTCATTCTTGTGCTCAATCTTCTCAGGGGCCGACGCACGATATAAACCGAATGTGTGTGCAAGCCAAGTCAGTCGGATCAAACCAAAGTGGCCTGGCAGGTCAATCATAGCCGCTGGCGTTGCTTGCATACTATTCTACATGCTGCTGCCGCTATGTAAGGCCGTCTACATCTGACATAGGTTCAGGCAATATATTGTTTTATGCGGGCGCTGTAGCTCTACCTCTCCGCGTCATACTGCTTTGGGCAGGTGAGATGAAACGCCGTAATCGGTATATGCTGTAATTATTTCAACTTATGCTGTGACCTACAACGTTTACAGCCTTGAGTACGTCAGCCCCGTCTGTCCCTGATATTTCCCGCCCCGATCTTCGTAAGATGTATCGCAGTCTTCGTCCGACTCGAAGAAGAGAACCTGGCCGATGCCCTCGTTGACGTAGACGCGAAGTGGGAGGTCTGCCAGATTGCCAAGCTCTATGACGAGGCGGCCTGTCCAGCCTGCTTCAAGTGGTGTGGTGTTGACGATCAAGCCTGCGCGCGCGTAAGTGGATTTTCCCATGCAGATGGCAGTTACGTTGCGAGGCATGCGAAAAGTTTCGACGGTGACGCCCAGGGCGTAAGAATGCGGCGGCATCAGGTAGTAGCGCGAGCCGTCCTCGGTCGTGCGAAGCGGAGGTTCGACCAACGAATCCTCGTCAAACTTCTTCGGGTCAATCTCGCGCCCGTGAATCGGCGAGAAGACGCGGAAGCCGTCGTCCGCCAAGCACATGTCGTAGCCGTAGCTTGACGCGCCAGCGGAGATGATTCGTCGCCCCTCTATCTCGCGCACCAGTTTCTCGTTGAACGGTTCGATGAGTTTGGCTTCCTCGGCCATGCGACGAATCCAGCGATCTGATTTGACTGACATTGATGATTCCTTGCGACCGGAAATTTAAGAGAGCGTGCGGAAGAATATTAAAAGCCGTGACGAGTGACAAGTGACAGGAAAGAAGAAGTGAAAAGAGAGTCTGGAGTCAAAAATCTTTTCTCTCTTCTACTGAAAACTAAAAACTCAAAACTTAAAACTGCTCTTATCTTGTCACCCGTCACGGCTTTTAATCTTGAGTGTGCCGTCGCCTACGGTGAATGTTAGTTTGGGACCGCCTGCGCCTGCGCGTGCGTGCAGGGAGCGGGGCGTGAAGGTCTCGCGCTCGCGCGGTGTGAGCGAGGTGTACTGGTTTTCTATCTGGCCGTTGCGCAGCACGTCTGCGTCTATCTCGCCGCTGTAGCCCTGCGGGAGTTCGACCATCATGTCGCCCGATGCCAGTTGGAAAGAAGAATCTGCGCCGCGCCAGTTTCTTTGTGCGATGTTGAGATGAACGCTTCCCTGCCCCACGACCAACCTCACCTGACCGCCCGTTAGCGCCATATCAACGTTCGATTCAGGCGAGTTGAAACCGATTGCGCCTTCGACCCCGGAGAGCGTGAACGCTCCGCGCCCTGCGCTTATGTCCAGGTCAACCATCGCCGGCACGCGAATGCGATAGTCAATCTTCCACGGCAGGTTCATAAGATTTTTCGGAAAGTTGCGCGCAACGCGCTTCATGAACTTGCGGTCATGCGTGCCTGTGGTGAGTATGCTCAGGTGGTTCACATCCTCGTCAACGACGAAGTTATTAATAGCGGCCAGACGTGTGAGGTCTTCTTCAGTCTCGGCTTTGAGTTCTATGTCAGCGGTGATATCAACTTCGCTGCGCTGCCACGCCTCGATTGTGATTGAGCCTGCCGGAGCGCCTAAGATTGTGAGCGTGCCGCCGTAGCCGAGCTTCCTTGATTCGTGCCGCGTGGTCGTGCGCGTGAGCAGCGTTGGATTCGCTGCGGGCGCGTTCGCGCTTCTCCTGCTATTGCCCTGCTGCGAAGAGGCAGAGCAGACCGCCAGTGAAGCCAATATGCATAGTAAGAGTGTTCGCGCCATCATGCGCTTCATAAGTAAGAGTCTCAAGTGAATCATTTTGTGTACGAAGAATTTTTCGAGTAAGAAAAGATGCGCCTCTCTGTTGATTGCTACTCGGTATAAGACCCATTTAGAATCAAAGTCCGGCTCATGATGCCATAAAGAGACGGGCGCTGTCTCGACTAAACTCAAATCGAGGCTGCCGCCAGTCGCTGTGAACCGAGGTTTTGTAGAAGAGAGTTAGCGAGGGAGAAAGGAGATGCTGCCGCGCTGGTTCAAGATGGTGAGCGATGCCCGACCGTCGCCTACGTTGCCGACGACTTTGCGCCCTTCGCCTATGAAGCTTAAAGACCCGTTCGAGAACGTTCCCAGCATTATGCGCCGCGACATGGGCGCGGTTGCGCTCAAACGAAAGTCCGAGTTGTT
>DATHJK010000492.1:0-25063 GCA_035316225.1 Pyrinomonadaceae bacterium | reverse complement strand
GAATGGATTGAAGAATCCTTCGGTCGCTGCGGCATAGCGCGCTCGTAACATAACTTCGTAAGTCGGAAGCGGTTGTTGCAACTCGATCATGTACGCGCTGCCGTCGTGCGTTGACAGTCCGTTGTCGAAATAGTTTCCGCCGCCAGCTATATCGCCCTGGCTTCGCGCGTAAGCCAGACGAAGCCTTCCGTTGTGCGGCAAACGTTGTTCGGCATCCAGCCCGCCGACGTAGAACGAGCCTGTCTCTTCCTGCCGCTGCATGACGCCGGCGAATCCCAACTGAAGCCCTATACCTGCGAAAGTTTTCTTAACGCGCGTGGTGTAGACAGCAGAGGAGAGCGAGTCTGCGTTGTGCTCGTAGGTGACGACTATCTGCGCCAGGTTCAGGTCGTAATCAAACGCCGAGATGTAGCGAAGGAAGAAGATTTCTCCTGTGAACGGATCGAGATTGTAATCAATCGAGCGCGTCAGAGTCTCGCGCGAGAGTATCGTTTCAGGATTGCGCCTGTCTCTGACTTCCAATGTGACTGTCTCAGAGCCTTCAAGAATCTCGCCGTGCGAAAGTCGCAACAGGCTTAATCCTCCTGCCGGGAAAACGTCGCGCGCAAATGCTGTATCGGGCCGCGCGCCCGTCACTGTTACGAAATCCCCTTGCGAGTTTTCAACGTGAACTTTCACGCCCGTCAACTTGCGAGAGTAGCCCGCGAGCGCAAGGTCTTCCATGTCCGCCTCGAAGTCGCCGAACATAGCGTAAGAGCGATTGTGGTCTAGCCGCGCGTAGAGTTTTGAGTTCGACGGCGCTGCGTCGAATCTGGTGGATGAATCGCCCAGGAGCGGGTAAGCGCGATCAAGCGGGTCTTGCTGAAAGAGACGGTTTCGTCCGGCAGTCCTGTTGATGGGACGATTGGAATCGTAGGCGAGCGTCAACACGTTGTCGTGCCAGATGCGCCCGCTGAAATAGAAGCTCAAACGGCTTTCCGTATGCCTGTCATCATTCTGTAGCGCAGCCTGTGGCAGCGATTGGCCGACGCTCACTTCGGCCAACCCTACGAGTATAGGGCTTCTCATCTCAGGCGTGATGCGAACATCCGTCTGCGTCTCTATCCTTCCTGCCAGCGCGTGCAGACGAGCTTCGCCCGGCGCGCCAGGGCCAACCAGTTTCAGGACGGCCTCGCCGCCTCGCGTCTGCACGATCATCTGAGAGGTTTGCTGATTCGCCTGTGGGGACGGAGAAGGCTGCGCCATTGCAGAAGCATTCACACTAGCCGCGAGCCAGTTGTTCGTTGAAGAGGTTGCTGCTGTGCCGTCAGTGTTTATACGAAGCAGATTACCAGCCGACGTGTCAATCGCAATCTGGTCGTCGGCGGCAGGATTGTTCCACTGGTCGAACGCGCGAACGCGGAAGACTACTGAATCGTGGCCGCCCGCCTGCACTTCTCTTCTCTCAGGAACAATCTCTATGCGACGCGCTGGCCCACGCCCCATGACCGTGATTTCTCTTGAGCGCCCTTCGACGCCGTTCGGATCGACCGGCGTGACGCGAACAGTGTTCGGGCCTGGCCGCAGATCAATGCCGACGAACGTGTAGGTCGTGACCTGATTGCCTGCATCCTGTCTGGTTGTGCCTATGCTGGTCGAAGGAATCTGTTTCCCGTTGACTTCAAGCTTGACAGTCCAGTGAATCGCAACGCGCGCGTCCAACTGCATGGCAGGGGTCATCACGACCGCGTTGATTTCAGGCGAAACTATCTGCACCTCGCCCGGCTCGACCGGTGTCACGCGCTCAGTTGAAACAAACTCGTAAGTTCCTGAAGCCGTCGGTTCATGACTTTCATTATTAGTTGCCGCAGTCTGAACTGCTGGCTGTTGTGCAGAATGTCCGGCCTGTTGATTTACGCTCGGCTGCTCGCCCGTGAACGAAGAGGCAGATGAGTTGCGCCGCGCGGCGTCGCTGGGAGTGAGCACGAAATTCTGACGAAACATCGCTCCGCCTCCGAGCGGCGTGCGAAGCATGCGCGTCCAACTGCGGCTCGAAAGCGTTCCATCATCTGCGAGCGCGTAACGCTCAGGCAGAGTTACAGGGTCTAGCGAGAGCACCTGCGGCCCTTCGTTTATTGCCGGGAAACTGTAAAGCCCCTGCGAGTCTGTAATGACAGATTGACCAGAGCTTAAATAGAGCCTGACATTCGGAACAGCCCTGTCTCCATCGTCAAACTTTCCGTTGCCGTTCATGTCAACGAAGACGCGCCCCACGATTATCTGGCGATTCGAGAAGACGCCCGCCCCGACCGCAACGGTCGCGCGAGCCGGTGATGTCTGCGTGCGCTCGCCCGAAGAGAATGTCCCGGAAGCGACGGCCACGTTCTCCTGATTGCCCTCGCGCGCATTTGCCCCGACGCGCACGCGATAAACGAGACGTGCGCTGGTGCCCGGCGCAATCGTGCCTATGCGAAAGACGAGATCGTTGCCAGTGATTTCAGGCTCAATAGGCTGCTCCAGCGAACTATTCAAGGTGAGTCGCGCTGTACCTGCTACGTAATTAAAAGAGACGGGCAGCGTGTCATGTAACATCACGTCGTTGACAGCGCCTGCGGTCGGGTTGTGAATCTCAATTCGATAACTTACAGCGTCGCCAATCTGCACGCGCTGCTGGTCGGCCATCTTCGTTATCTCAAGTCCGTGCTGCTCGAACATAGGGATGTTGAGCGCAACGGCGGCCATGTCGTTGATGCTCACATCCTCGTGAACCAGATCGAATCCCCCGGCGCGCGCAAGTGCCTGCCCGTCCAGCGCGTGAACCATGAGCGCAAATAATCCAGCCTGAGTCGGGTGCGCAGTCAACTCCAACATTCTCGCCGTGTAACCGTCCGCCGTAACGCGCATGAAGTAGCGTGCTGGCGAAGCTTCACTCCCAAGCTGATCCTGAGTCAGTGCGAAGCTGAAATGTCCGAGCGTATCGGTTGAGTAAGGATTCGTATTGGACGTGTTCGGGTCAAAGCCCACGCCCTCTGGAATCCCTAGGGTTGAGCCGTTCTGGTCTATAAGAATTTCAACTCGCGCGCCCGGAATAGGTGCTGCGCTACCGCCGCGCCCTGCGAATACGGTTCCGAACGGATCGACGACGACAACTGCCGTCGTGCTTTTCGCCAGAGCCGCGTTCTGCGCAGAAAGGTTCGCAACGTTCGTTACGCCCTCGCCCGATGGAGCGTTGCCGTTGAGAGTCGCTTTGAAATTGATTCTAACGACTTGGCCCGGCACGACCTCGGCAAGCTGCACACTCACACGATTGCCCTGCACATACCCTTCGTCCGCGTCGTTCGCATCCGAAAGAGTTCGATCATCAAGATGCAGCGTGCCGCCGACGTAGTTAAGTTGAGCGGGAAGATCGTCCGAGATTACAACGCCGCGCGCTGGCGCATCGCCGCTGTTGCGGAAAGCTATCGAATAGGTGAAAGGCGCGCCGGGGCTTACTACAGCCTGAGCGTTGCCGTTGACAAGTTTGACGGGCGGGAGGCTGGTGTTGCCAGGGTCTGTGAGTTTTGCGCCAGCACCAACGGCGTTGATGATTGTGCCGTCGTCTTCCGCTTGACCTGTTGCCGAGTTGACTACATTAGAGCGCGCAGTCAATCGAATCGTAAGATTGCTGTTCGCAGGGTAATCCTTCGTATCAACCTCAGCCAATACACCTATGCATGCGCCCGGAGCGACTCGCGGCGAAAGAGATACGCCGACGTTGACGGGTTGGTCAGCATTCGTCACTGTTCCGCTCGCATCCACGTCGAAGTAGAGGCGGACGAGAGCGGCTGGGTCGCTCACTTCTGCGCGTGTGATTGTGTAGAGGTCTGGAGTATTTCCTGTGTTGCAAACGTGGAAGAGACGTGTGACCTGCTCGTTCGGGCCAACCGTGGCCGATGGGCTTGTTTCGTCCGGCGTAGTCTTAAGCGTCGAGACGGCCAGGATTGTGAGAGTAATGGTAGGCGATACCGTTGAAAAGGTCTGGCCGTCATCGTCAACGTATGTCGCTTCGGCACGGTTGCTGATGACAGTGCCGGCCTCAGTTGCCGGTTCGTCTGGGCGAGCGAACGCGGGCTTGTGCGCCGTCAGCGTTAGGGCCAACAGAAGAATGAGGGGCAGAACATTCCTGTTGAGTTTACCTGTTAACATTAGGGCGAGACCCGGAAGTTAAGTAAGTTCATTTAATGCTTTGAGGCGGCGCGCTCGATCCAGCAGTAACGATTTACTTTGGGATGCGAACGCGCCACCTCATCTGTTTGTTCAAGGCAGCTACTTGATCTGCCGCTTGAAGGTGAAGACGCCCGATTGCCCTGCGGCAAGCGACGCTATGGTGTCAGTTAGAACGTTTGAGGCAGCTACGTCACCCGTGATCGTTCCACCGCGCGTGTCCGTAGCTCCTACAACATGGTTAGTGTTGGTGGCCCAGTTGTTCGGCGCGGTCGAGCCGTTTTCAGTGATGACGATGTTGCTGGCCGTGAGCGTGACGTTGTTTGTGCCACCCGAGCTTGAGATGTTCGTGTAGGTGATGGTGTAGGTTATCACCGCACCGGGCACTGCATCCGTAGGCCCGCCAACACCCGTCCCGTTCGCAACTGTAGCGGCCTTCACAAGCTGCACGAACCCTGTGTAAACGCGGTCTATCGTGTCGTTCGTTGCAGAGCTTGTGTTGGCGGAAGTTGCGCGTATTACCGTGTCGTAGCCTGTGAGCACAGTCTTGCCTGCGGGCAGCGTAATATCAACCTGATAGTTGGACGTTGCGCCGAAAGCTAAGCTCACAGGAGGAATGGCGTTGCCCGTAGCTACGCCGTTATTGATAACGGTGACCTGCGTTGCGCCAACAGTCACCTTGACGGTCGAGAGCGTCGGGAAGCTCTGAACAGTCAGAGTGAAAGTGTCGTTGGCGTTGCCGGTGTTCTGCAACGTGTTTGTGAAGGTCACTGTGCCGAGCGCGGTCGTGACGCCGCCCGGCGGCACACCCGCAATTCCCGTGTTAACGCTCTTGTTCGTGTAGTCGTCGTTGTTGTTGGTTGGGCCAACCGCTCCGGGCTGTCCCTGCGGGCCGTTGAGCACCGAGCCAACCATCTGTAAGAGCGTAGTGCGTTGCGGCGACTGCGCAGTTATCTGTGTGTTGACAGTGTTCTTCGCATAAGCGTCGCCCTGCTCGACAATCGGGTTAGTCGCGTCTGTGGTCACGATCTTAACGTTCAGATTGATGTTGGGGCTGCATGCGCTAGCCGCAAGCGTTGCTCCGACGTTGAAGGCCACGCGCGTTACGCTCGCCAGTGGCGGCAGTGTCGTAGTCCACACAGCGGTCGTTATGGGATTGTTCGCCAGCGGCGAAGTCGAATAGAGCACGCCAACGCCGCCCGGAAAACTCTGCGTGGCGTCTAAATTTGTGCCAGCAGGTATCGGCGCGATGATGAAGACGCCGCTATTCGAGCCTGCGGGCGCGTTCGTTAACGTCACAGAATTGGCAGTGCGAAGTCCTGTATTGCAGAGTTGCCATGTGTAAGCGATAGTCGAGCCGAGAGGCACAGGGCCAGCGGGCGCTGTCAGAGAGAGCGCCAACTGCGCGTCGTTATCAACGGTTGCCGTGCGGTCGCCCCTAGCTTCGCGCAGACCGTTGACAGAACCTGCGGTCACAGTTCTCACTTCATGAATTGAACTGTCGGCAGGTTGATTGTCGAACGAAGGCCCGCCCGTGCTCGTGTCGCCTAGCTGCACGTTGATGGTGTTTCCGCCAGCCGCACCCGCATTCACGTTCACGCTGACGATGACGGTGATTGATGCATTCTGCGCCAGTGAAGACGAGAGCACGTCAGCGCCGTTGCTCTTAATGTCAACGTCCGTTCCGGCGTCGTATGCGTTAGCGTTTCCGCCCAACTCTATCCACGCGGCTGATACGGTTCCCGGCCCTGTGACATTGACGCTCCCGCCGCTTTGCAGAAAGCGAACCTGGTCAGAGAAGTTGCCGGTGTTGGTCACGGTGAACGAGAAATTGACGCCCGCTTGTCCGGGCACTACGTTAGCGACTGTTCCCGCGTCGGGTGTGATTGTCAGGCCGGAAACCTGCGCGACTGTCACTGTTACTATATTAGAGACTGAACTGTAAGAACCGCCGCCTCCATCAGAGTAGGTTGCAGATGCCTGATTCTGTATCTGCGTTCCTGCGGCTGTAGTTTGCGCAAGAGCCTGCGCGCCGAATGCGCAGACGATAATTAGCAACACAAGCACGCGCGCAGGTCGGCTTATGATTCTGGGCGAATATTTATTCATATCATCCTCAATCTTCTGGGAGAAGAGTCTGGGGTAGGGGCGAATCAGCCTTGACTTTATGCGAGGGGTGTAGAAACGAGGGGTGCTGTCCTGGCGTTGTTCGACCGTTGACCTTAACTTTTATCTCACGCGCACTTTGTACGACGCGGTGAGACGACCGCCCTGAGCGAGCGGGTCAGACCATTCGTAGCGTAAGTGCGTGTACATAGAGACAGGAGCCGGGACTTGCTTGACGCTTCCATCAGCCTGTCTCTCTTCTATGGTAGGCTGCGCGGAAAATGTTCTGCCCTGGTCTATGCTGTAAACAACGGCGGCAGAGCCGTCTGCGCTGGTGCTGCCGACGACGAGTTGTGTGCCGCGCGGGATTTGCCCTACGGCCTTGTACTCGCGCGCCGCAGACGTGCCGCTGTTCTCTGAAGTGATAGTCCAGTCGAGCACCTCTCCGGGTCTGACTATTGTGTTGGCGTCAACGGAGACGCGCTGGCCGTCCCGCTCGACTGCTCCTGAAAGCTGGACTTTGATCTGAGGCCGCGCGCTGCTCGCTGCGACCATGAAATGTCTTTGGGCGAAAGCCGCTGCTGTTCCTAGAACCAGCAAACACGCTGTTGCCAGAATAATGTGCGAAAATCTCTTTTTCATGCTGGGCATTCTCGGTCTCCTTTGGGACGGGAATGTTGGATGGGAAGCGGCCTTAGAAGTTTCTCCTCGATCAATTCTTTAAGAGAACGTCCGGCCAGTTTTCTAAGCGGATTTTTTTAACCGTTTACTGGGTCAATCGGTTGGGAAGTCGGGGCCCCTTGATGAAATACCGAACGGCAATTGGCAATCTTCATGCCTAAGACGAATGGCTACATCGTTTCACCCTGTCGCATCCTCAAATCAAGGGCAAAAGGCGTGGATTATTCAATGCTTTTTATTCTCTTGTGCGCGTCGATACACGAAACTCTAAAGCCTCAGCGCTTGTTGTGTGACACGAACCGTCACCCGCTGCGTGACAAATAAAGTCATTTCGTGTAAGTGGATGCTGCAATGGCTTGCTGTCCTTAAGGGCAAGAGAAAGGAAGAGGCCGACGATACTGAATAGTAATAAGCTGTCTCTTATTTGTTAGCCTGGCGAATACCCCGGCGCTTCTTTTCGTATCGGTAGGATTTCTGAGGACTATTAAGCCGTTCTTCTTTCACTCGATCCAGATTACATAGGACACGATGATGCGGCTGTGTCGTGAAGGCGATGTGAATCGTGTTAACTTATTTCGAGAAGCTGAAAACGATTTGCTATCACTGAAGTGAGAAAAGACTTTTTCAGACGCCGATGAAAAGAGCCGGATGGTTGGATGCAATCCTGAGCACACTTCGCAGTATAGCGCGCGACCGCAGCCTTCGCTCGGCAACCTTCTCGTTTCTGTTGACGCGCATCTTCATCTTCGTCATCTTTATCTTCGTCATACACGTCTCAGTTCTATTCCCCGAAAGAGTTTTCAGGCGCGACCCGGAAGAAGTTCGTATCTGGATGCACAGGTCAAGCATAGCGCGAAGGCTCAGGCCGCTTGCTACCGGCGCGGGGAGCGGCTGGTATCTGGATATTGCAACGAACGGCTACGAGCACAAGCCCTTCGATGTTACGCACGAGCATAACTGGGCTTTCCTTCCTCTCTTCCCTCTGGTGTGGCGATTGGCTGCGAAGATAACAGGCGGCTACTTGCTGACCGGTATGGCTATCTCAAATCTCTTCTTCTTCTTCGCTCTGTTGTTGCTGCACAAGACTGTGCTGGCGTTCGGTTATGAAGAAGCAGTAGCAGACAGAGTTCTCTTTTACACTGCCGCGTTTCCTACAAGCTACTTCTTTTCAATGCCGCTGTCGGAATCACTCTTTCTGCTTCTTTCGGTTGCGAGCTTTTACGCTGCGAAGCGAGGCGTGTGGTGGGTGGCCGCATTGATGGGCGCGCTCGCATCTGCGACGCGCGTGACGGGCATGCTGTTGCTCCCGGCTCTGCTGCTATTGCACTGGCGAGCGGGCAATCGCTTCAAGTTTGAATCAAGGATGCTCTTGCTGCTTCTGATTCCGGCGGGACTCGTCGCCTTCATGGTCTATCTTCATTTCGTCACAGGGAATGCCTTCGCATTTGCAGATGTTCAGCACGCATGGGGGCGTAGCACCGGGTTCTTCATGCGACCTCTCTGGAACTACATAACAGACCCGCTCAACTTGAGCGACCAGTGGGACTTCCGAATTCTGAATTTCGCGTGCGCAGCGCTGACCTTTGTTTGTGGGTTCGTGCTTATGAAATGGCGCGAGTGGTCTTTTGCTTTTTACACGTTCGCTTCCGTAATCGTCCCGCTCTCTTCTCTAGCGCTGCAATCGCTCGGTCGCTACACTATGGTGGTCTTCCCCGTATTCATAGTTCTCGCCGTCGCCGGACGCAGGCCGCGAGTTGACCAGACCATTCGCGCAATCTTCATTGGACTACTGGGCATCATGTCCGCGCTCTTCGCAGCCATCGTCACGCTGGCACTTTCGTGATGCGAAAGAGGCCGGTGCGCGAATCACATCAATTCGACGCGCAACCAAAATGTATTCCTGTTGTATAATTTCAAATTGAGCGGCTACCGCTTCAAGCTTCTTCTTAAAATTGCACCCGCCCGTCAACGATCAATTTGGTCACGTCAATATCAAAGTTTGTGACTGAGCGCGCGTTCGCGTCGCTCATACGAAAAAGCAGTTTCTTGCTTGTGGGCGTGAGCAGCGGTCTTTCGTTTCTCCCGATTCTCTTGAAGAAGAAGAACGCTTCATCGCCCTGAACCTTTGGCGCTATGAAGCCGGAAAGCTCGCGCCTTTCGCCCTGATCGTTCGCAATGTAGATGTAGTTTTTCAGCGACTCGACGGATTGCCCCCTGAACCATTCGTAAACGAGATCAATATTCTCTGCGTTGGAAGAGCCGAAGCCTACGCTGATGATGTAGTTGTCTGCGCACTCGGGGCATTCAAGCAGTTCTCTGGTCTGCGAATCGAATGCGCTTTTCTGCGCAGGCGTCATTTGATCGTACTGCGAATCAATCTGTACGAGTCGAACAATCGCCTGGCGCACGGGCAATGAAGAGCGCAGCCGCAGAGTGAACTTGTAATCCACAGGGTCTTCGGCTGAAGTCAGCTCGCCGGTGTTGCTCACGGCAGGTGCGCCGCCGATTGAGCCGCCCACGGTCGAGGTCTGCCCTGCTATGGCTCTGACCTGGCTGCGCCGCTGCAAGCGAATGGTCTGAGTCTTTGCCCACGGCGAATCCGTGAGAAGCTTTACCACGTCCGCTTTCGTCCATTGCTGGTAAGGTTTGTTCTGCCCATCGGACTGCGCCTGCGCAAGGACAACAGAAACAGTTATCAATATGACGGTGATGCTCGCCGCAGTAAATCTTCTATTCCTCATTGGACTAATCTCTGAAGTTATCTTTTCCGCATTTTGTGACGTTGAATTATGCCGTCGCTACTTTCGATTATGCGATTTCTCGCCGGAGGATATCCTGCTGAAGTCAATTAAGTTGACTCACGCCTTTCATTGGTTGCCCACTGAAATCGAAGATAGCCCGGCAAAGTTTCACTTGCAGCATTCACATTACAACGACACGGCGACCAGTAGCAAAGACGCGAGCTTTTCATATGCCGCACACACTCCTTTCTTCTCATAGGTGGTAACGAGCATGAACTGTTTCACTTTTGCGTTTTGAAATATGCGCGCAGTGGGTTAGCATATGAGCGCGTCGTGGCCTTAAATAGTTGCGGTTGCACGTTTTAGGCTTGCGCCTTTGCCCGTGCGCATGTCCAACCGAGCCGGTCGTGCGCGCATCTAACCGGTCTGCCGCCGGATGTGGCAGCTTACAGCAATTTTGGTTTCACTTCTTTAAGGATTTATATTCATGTTCAGAAGTCGCTTTGCAACTCACGCCGTCATCATCCTGATGCTGGTCTCTTTCATAAGCTCTGCGCCCGCTCGCACGCAGGCGCAATCACAGCAGGGATCGAATGACGTTGTGATGATACTGCCGTTCGAGAACGTTTCGACCAGTCATCCTGAGTACAACTGGGTTGGCGAGAGTTTCGCCGATTCGCTCGCCGAGCTTCTCGGCGTCGCGTCAGACCTCGTAGTAGTTTCCAGCGACGAACGTGCGCTCGCATACCAGCGAGTCCGCCTTCCGCTCACCGCTCTTCCCTCACGCGCCACTGCAATCAAGCTTGCGCGCGAGGCTCACGCTTCGATGATAGTTCTAGGCACGTACAGCGTCACGCCGCCGCAAGGTCAGACGCCCGCAACGCTGCAAGGCTCTGCTCGCGTCATCAAAGTGAACGAAGGTCGCCTTATGGGCGAGACTATGCCGGACGGGCGATGGGCTACGCGCGAGTATGATTTCGGTGGAGCACTCACGACATTGCAGACGATGCAAGGCAGGCTTGCGTACCAGGTTCTTTATCAGCGCGACCGCGCGCTTCCCTTCTCGCAGATGCAGTTCGTGCAACAGGCAACGAAAGTTCCGACACGAGCATTCGAGGCTTACGTTAAAGGACTTCAGACGGACGAATCGGACGATACGCGCGCAAACTATTTCAAGAACGCCCTACACTTTTACGCGGAGGCAAACGCCGGGGCAATTTATCCGCAAGCTGCTTTCCAGCTTGGACTCTTCTATCTGAAGAAGCATGACTGGAAACAGGCCGCAGAGTATTTATCGAAACTACAGAAGCGCGACCCGCACTACGCAGAGGCTACCTTTTATGCATCGCTCTGCTACTTCCGCCTGAACGATTTGAGCCACGCGCTCGCAGCAATCGTCCCTCTCACTTCCGACATGCCGCTCACAGGCATTTACAACAATGCAGGGGCACTCTCGGTTCAGGCCGCGCGTGACGAACGTAGAGACGCAGAGCGCACACGTCTTCTTGAGCAGGCTGTAACATTTCTGTCGCGCGCGGCGGATTCCGCGCCCGACGACACTATGGTTCGCTTCAACTACGCATACGCGCTCTTTCTAGCCAGCAAATATCAGGACGCTGTTCAGCAGCTTCAGTCTGTGATAACAACAGACCCGCGCGACGGCGCTGCATACTTTCTCTTCTCCAAAGCTCTTGAGAAGATCAATCGAGCGGAGGCTGCGCAGGCCGCAGACGATCAGGCCAGACGCTTTCTGCCCTTCTATGCCAAGTGGCAAACAGAGTGGCAGCGTTCGCAGACCACGCCGGGCGTCTCACTGCGCCTTCGTGACACCTTCAATCGCAGCGACTACATAGACCTTGTTCGCCAGACCACTGTCGCTAATGCAGAGTCCAATAACAGCACGCAAGACCTGCTTGTTAAGGCGCGCGAGCTTTACCAGGCAGGACGTGATGACGAGGCGCTGCCGGAGTTGCGACGGGTTCTAACAATCGAACCAATGAACGCTGAGGCTTACCTGCTGATAGGTCGCATACATCAAAGGCGCGGCGATCAGGAGGCTGCCGTGAGCGCGCTCAAGGCCGCGCTCTTTTGGGACTCGAAGTTGATTGACGCTCATATACTTTTGGGGCGCATCTACCTTGAACGCGGAGACAGAGCGATGGCTCTCTCGCATGCGCGCAGCGCAATCCAGATTGATCCGAACAACCAGGAAGCCATAGCGCTACAGCGCCAGGTCGAAACCGGGTCAAGGTAAGAGACGATCATCAAAAACGAAAAAAGAGGAAGGACGGAATTTCTGCTCTTCCTCTTTTACTATTTTCATCTGCCCACAGGGTTCTTGTGATAAAATCCCGGCGTTTGAAAGGGTAATCCTTCAAGGGGCTTCAATCGTCGGGCGCGTTGAAGTTGGGATGAACGCTTCGACCATTCTGATACTTTCAATCTGCATAGGCGGGCTGCTCGCAGCTCTTTTCATTGCGGCGCTATCACGCCACAAGAAGGCCGGGACAGGCGAGCTTAATCTAATCGGAGCGCGCGCAACGGTCGAGAAAACTTTGAGGCCGGAAGGTTACATTGCAGTTCGCGGCGAGTTATGGCCGGCGCGTGCTCGCGCAGGCGAGACGTTGGAAAGCGGCAGCCCTGTTATAGTCGTCGGAGCAAGAGGTCACTTGCTTGAGGTCGAAGCTGATTCAACTCAGCGCTCGCATGACGTGAGGTAGTAAATATCTCTTTCGCTAAGTACTCATGGAAACTGAGATTGAGACAAGAAAACGGGTCGAACATATAGAGCCTGAGATTAAGCACTCGGCGCTAGAAGAATTCAGCCGCGACGAGCGACGCCCGGCGGTTATTCTCCTCGGGCTTCTGGCTCTGGGCGCAGTATTTTTCGCAATAGGAATTCTTGTTGGCAGATTCACAGTCGAAGATATGGTCTCTGCGCATTCGCCGCAGGCGCAAACCAGTGCTGCTCAAACCGCTGCAACTTCTCAGCCGGACACTCAGCAAACCACTGCTGAGGCAGTTCATAGTACAGAGCAACGCTACGCAGTCCTCGTTGGGAGATTCAAAACTCCTGAAGACGCGCAGTCTCTGGTAAGAGATTTAACCGGAAAAGGCTACACAGACATTCGCACGGAACCATCAGGAAGAGCAAACACTCAAAAGATATTCTCACTACTCATAGGTCATTACACACGCCAGGAAGCCGAACAGGAAGCCGCACGCATGCGCTCCGCTCACGACCAGCGATTAAAGAGTGCGAGCGTCGTCGAAGCCCCTCAAGAATAATCCGCGCGTTGAAGAAGAAACACGAAGAAGAAAAAACTCGCGCAACCAGACTCTCCTTTCGATGCGTCGCACAGGTCTCTGTGTGATAGCCGCTCCTCATAACAACTAATCATTTCTGATTTCCAGAAAAAATATTTTTGTGGCACGCGAAGTGCTCTAGTTATCGTCGGCAAGCACGAAATGAAACGTGCCCCCGCCGCCATCACTCCCCTGAGCGCCGCCTGCCGCTGCGCCAGTTACCTTCCGAGCGTTCCTTCAGTTGCTCCTTCCGAAATGTGAACCCGGTCAGAAATGGCCGGGTTCTCCCACTTTTACAACCAATTTTCAGAATCTACAGTATTTCAGCATACAGCTTTACCCAACATCTTCTTAACTTTTCATTCAATCGAACTCGATCCAACACCAATCGCTAAAACGCTAAGCGACGGAATTTGTCACTTCCGCTGTGACGTTTTCTGTCGAATTGCGCGTTCTCGGTAACCCATTTCCGCATCTGAGAGGCTGCGCGCTGAAGCCCGAAAAAAAATTTCGGCATCTATTTAAAGGAGACCTTATAGCACGTCAAACTCTTCTTTGCGGGCTTGAAGTTTTTTCTTTGCATCTCCAGCGTGAACATGCAACTCGCCACAGCTTGAGACATAAAGAGAGATGTAGTTTCTCGTAAAGAAAAGAGCAAAGCAGTTATTGCTGGCTTTGAATCAGTCGCTCGATGTCATCCCTCACGTTGCCGTGCTTATCCATTATTATCGTGGCTTCACCGCTTGATTTCTTGCTACACTCTTGCGCATGGACGATACCGGCCTATTCGAGGCAAGTCGCAGTGCTTTCGTCTTCAGAGACTTGAAGACGAAAGCGATTGCGATTGCGCCTACGCGCGCAGAAGTTTTGCTCTCAGTTCTTTCAGCCGCGCTCCTGATTCTTGCTTTTCCAGATTTCAATTTGTGGCCGCTGGCCTGGGTTGGATTCGTCCCTCTTCTGGTCGCTGTCGCGCGCAGTCGTAATCAATGGCGCGCATTCATATTCGGTTGGCTCACGGGCACAGTTTTCTTCTACGGCTCGTGCTACTGGGTCACGCACGCTTTGATTCGCTACGGGGGAATTCCAGCGTGGGTTGCCTACCCGTTGCTACTGCCTGCCACCGTTGTAGTCGGTCTGTTCCCGGCCATCAGTTGCCTGCTCTTGTTCCGATGCATCGCGCGTTGGGGCGCGCGCGCAATCTTCCTCGCTCCTGTAATCTGGGTTGCGCTTGAATGGACGCGATTGATAACAACGGGACAACTATGGAACGCTATAGCTTACTCGCAAGCTTACGCCCCTGCGCTGATTCAAACGGCGCGCTGGGGCGGGGTTTATATGGTCGGATTTTTCGTGATGCTATCGAATGCGGCTCTATCATACGCAGTGATAGTTAATACATCACGGTCGAGGAAAATCACTGTAGCCACGCTTATTTTCATAGCGCTGTCTATCTGGTTAAGTTTGATTCTTACGGGTAAAGAGTCTTTTCTAATTCAGCACGGGACTAAAGTAGCAGTTGTAATTGCGGTACAGCCGAACGTGCCTATGGAACCTGTGGGTTCGACAGCGGAGGCAGAAGAACTCGTCAAGCGTCATGTAACCTTGAGCGAAAATGCTTTGAATGAATGGAGGCGGCAGGAGACAAAGGTTAATAGTGTTCGACCCGCAGAAGCGAGCGCCACACTACCAAGCATCATCGTCTGGCCGGAATCCCCCATGAACTTCGCTTACGCGCGTGACACTGAGTTTCGCGAGTTCGTGGCGGAGTTCGCCAAACGCAATCGCGCGTCCGTGCTCTTCAATTCGCAGGAGCCTGCGCCAGCCGGAGGAACTTACAATTCCGCCGTGATGATAAATGAAGAGGGCAGACTTGTTGCACAATATGATAAGATTCGCCTGCTGCCGTTTGGCGAGTACGTACCGCTGCCCCGATGGTTGCCCGGGGCGAGCTTGATTCCAGCAATGGTCGGAGATTTCACGCCGGGCGCGCAATACACGCTGATGCCTCTGGGTGCGGCGCGCGCAGGCGTCTTTATTTGCTTTGAATCTGCGTTCCCTTCAATCGCCCGAAAGTTCACAGCGGACGGCGCGGACGTACTCATAAATATTTCCAACGATGGGTATCTGGGTCGCACGGCTGTGATGCGTCAGCACCTTGCAAACGCAATCTTCCGCGCCGTCGAGAACGATCGCCCCGTCTTGCGCGTCACCAACACGGGCATCTCCGCGTACATAACGGAAAGCGGCGAAGTCGTTTCGCCGACTGAAGGATTTCAGCCTGCGGCAAGCGCGTGGACTGTTACTCGCGCCGCTCAGAACAGAACCTTTTATACGAAGCACGGAGACATCTTCGTCTACCTTTGCGCGGCACTCAGCTTTTTATTTTTAATTTTTTCATTCAGAAAGATTAAAGAATGACCAGCTAAAGTTAGAGCCTAAAAATAGGTTCTACTGACTACTTTCGGAGAACAAAATGATCGAGACACATTCACTACAGGATTTGCGAAACACTTACGAAGATTTGCGCACTCGCGTAGAGCAGCTCGGGAGGTTTCTTTGATGTTGCTGCGAAGCGCGAAGAGTTGAGTCGCATAGAGCAGCAGGCATCGGCGCAGGATTTCTGGAACGACCAGGAGTCCGCTCAAAAGCTTTTGCAGCAGCGAAGCGGCCTTGAGCGAAGCATTGCAAGGCAGGAGAGTTTTGAAGCGGCAGTGTCGGACGCAGGCGTGCTTTTCGAGTTCGCGGAAGAGGATGAGGAATCTTTGAAGGAGCTTCGCGCGCTCATAGCGAAGCTTGAGCACGATGTTGGTCAGGCTGAAACCGAGATGCTTCTTTCGGGCGAGAACGATCAACTCAATGCCATCTGCACGATTCATCCCGGCGCTGGCGGCACGGAATCGCAGGACTGGGCCGAGATGCTTCTGCGTATGTATTTGAAGTGGGCTGAAACTCGCGGCTTCAAGACGGAGATTCTGGATTACCAGCCGGGTGAAGAGGCTGGAATTAAGAACGTCACGTTCCGCGTTGAAGGCGAATATACTTACGGTCTTCTTTCGGCTGAGGCTGGCGTGCATCGCCTTGTACGCATCTCGCCGTTCGATCAGGCTGCGCGGCGTCACACTTCGTTCGCCTCGCTCTTCGTTTATCCTGAGATTGACGAGAACATTGAAGTTGAGATTAACGAAAAAGATTTGCGTATTGATACCTATCGCGCGACGGGCGCGGGCGGCCAGCACATCAACACGACCGACTCTGCCGTGCGCATCACGCACTTACCGACCAACATAGTCGTCTCGTGCCAGAACCAGCGCTCGCAGCACCAGAATCGCGCCGTTGCGATGAACATACTTCGCTCGCGTCTTTATGAATTAGAGATTGAGAAGCGAAGGGCTGAAACCGCAGAGCTTGAGGCGAGCAAGGCGGACATCTCCTTCGGCTCGCAGATACGCAACTACGTGCTCGCGCCTTATCGTCTTGTCAAAGACGCGCGCACAAAACTGGAACGCGGTGACGTTGATGCAGTCTTAGGCGGCGACATTGACGATTTCATCAAAGCCTATCTTCTTTCAAGGCGAGCAGCATAAGAGTCTGACTGATTGCGGAGATTTTAAATGGCAACTACACAAACGGACGTGCGGACGAAAGTTGTAGCGCCGAAGAACACGCGGCGCAATGAGATCATAGCGATTGCGCTGGCAGCGTGCGGCGCGCTCCTGGCGCTGTGTCTTGTCTCGTATAACCCGAACGATAGTTCATGGAATTCGGCGGGGCAGGATGTGGCGCACAACCTTGTGGGCGCGATTGGCGCGAACGCGGCAGCCGCAATGTTTCAGATGGTTGGACTCGCGGCCTATCTTCTTCCGCTGCTACTTCTGGCCGCCGCGTGGCGACGATTTCGCACCAGGCGAATTCATGCGCCGCTCTCGCGCATAGCGGGCTTGCTTCTTCTAATCGTAGCATCGTCCGCGCTTGTTTCGCTCTCAAATATTCGTCCGCTATTCGACGGCAGCTTTCAACCGGGCGGTCTGATGGGCACGCTCTTCGCACGCCTGTTTTCGAGCGGACTGAACACAGTGGGCGCAGCCGTGCTGCTATCGGCGGCTGCCGCTATGGGACTGCTCTTCGCCACAGACTTCTCTTTCATACGCGCTTATGAATGGATGACTGAGGAGTTCGGCAACCGGTTCGCATTCATGCGCGCGATTCCCGAAAGATTCAGAGCGTGGCGCGATAGGCGTCGGGAACGCGCTCTCGTTCGCATGGAGATGCGGCAACAGGCCAGAGCCGAACGCGATGCTCAGCGAGAAGCACTGAGGCACGGGCAGGATTTGTCGGGCGCGGAGCGCGTCGAACAGTTCATGCGCGAGACTGTTCCGGCTGAAAATTTGTCGGCCATGACCGCTATCAAGCGATCCGTCGTTGCTTCTCAGCCTGAAGCCACGACGAAGCAAGTTGCGGGCGAAGTTAAAGTGGCTGCGCCTGAGATTTCAAAGGGCGCACAGGCTGCGACCGCAAGCGCAAGCGCAGCGATAAAAGAATCTGTGGCTCAACCGAAGCAGGCAGCCGCAGCGGCATCCGCCTACGCCCGCGCCGCGGCTGCTGAAAAGGCAACGGAGAAGAGCGAGGCCGCAGAGATTGCCGAGATGGTTAATGGCGCGTCGGTCGTTCGCGTTGATCTTGATGAAGCTGAGTCGAAGTCTGTGTCTCAAGCTTCAGAAAAGAGCAGGCGCGGCGCTCCCAGCATTGCCGTCATCAACGACTACAAGATACCGAACGTTAGCTTTTTGAATCCGCCGCCGCCGCACAGCCAGCAGGCTGATGAAGAATTGCTCGGCCTGGCAACGCGGCTCGCGGAAAGGTGCAAGGAGTTCAACGTCACAGGTCAGATTAAGCACATCTGCCCCGGCCCCGTAGTCACCACATACGAATTCAAACCAGACCCCGGCGTGAAATACTCGCGCGTCACAGGACTTTCGGACGACCTCTGCCTTGCGCTCAAAGCCGAATCAATTCGCATTGATAGAATGCCGGGCAAGCCGCACATAGGCATTGAGGTTCCCAATCCGCACCGCGAGACGATTCACTTGCGCGAGGTAATAGAATCCCGCCAGTTTCAGGAATCCCAATCCAAGCTGACAATCGCGCTTGGGAAAACCATTGACGGCCTCAATTATGTTGCGGACTTGACGAAGATGCCGCACCTGTTGATAGCTGGCACAACCGGCGCAGGCAAATCAGTCGCACTCAACGCCATCATCGTCTCAATCGTCTACAAAGCCAGACCTGACGAAGTGAAATTCATTCTCGTTGATCCAAAGCGTCTTGAGCTTGGGCTTTACGCAGACATCCCGCACCTTGCCACGCCGATTATCACAGACCCTAAGCGCGCGGCCATCTCTTTGAAGTGGGCAGTTGCTGAGATGGAGCGGCGCTACAGAGAGCTTGCGGGCTGGGGCGTGCGCAACATTGACGGCTACAACACGGAGGTCGCGCGACGCAACTTCGCACAGGACTTCGGTGAGACCGGAGAAGAATGGAAGCCGCTGCCATCGCTGCCATACATCGTCATCATCATTGACGAGCTTGCGGATTTGATGATGGTCGCAGGGCACGAAGTTGAAGAATCAATCACGCGCCTTGCGCAGATGGCGCGCGCCGTTGGCATTCATCTTGTGCTGGCAACGCAGCGCCCCTCGGTTGATGTCATCACAGGATTAATCAAAGCCAACTTCCCATCGCGCATCTCTTTCCGCGTCTCATCTAAAGTTGACTCACGCACTATCATCGATGCAAACGGGGCGGAACAACTACTGGGGCGCGGCGACATGCTTTTCCTACCGCCGGGCACTTCTCGTCTGGTGCGCGTTCACGGTGCTTACGTTGACGAGAACGAGATTAACCGCATCGTCAACCACATCAAAGAGCAGTGCGCGCCAGCCTATGACGAGAGCATCACGCAGACAGAAGACGAGGCTATGGGAATGGACGGCGCTGGCGGCGAACGCGACGAGTTGTTCGAGGACGCGCTTCGCATCTGCTGCGAGATGAAGCGAGCCTCTACATCTGTGCTGCAACGCCGCCTGCGAATTGGCTATGGTCGCGCCGCAGCTATCTTAGACATGATGGAACGTCAGAGCTTGATAGGCCAGGCCGACGGCGCTCGCCCGCGCCCCATGCTTTCGCGCGCGTTCGAGATGGTCAGCGAATGGGACGAGATGAGCAGTGAAGTATGAGCGGGGTAATCCTGTCGCGTTTCAAGGCAATCCCCTCACGGAAAATGATTAGCCTGAGACGAATTGAAGCTGTCACGACAGAGTTTCAAGCAATCTCTGTGCGGAGTGGAGTAACCCGCACGGGATTATGTTAATCCGAGTAGGGATTGAGATAATCCCCACTCGGATTAAAGCAATCCGAGTGGGGATTACTTTAATCCTGATGAAGATTGGAGCAATCCTGATAAGGATTGGAGTAAACCGAATCAGGATTGGCCGAGTGAGCCAAGTTTTTGTTGCATTTTCTCAGCCTTCGGCGTATGTTCTCCTCGCTTTACTCGAAAGTAGCTCGCGGTCGCTCACGTTATCCTCGCATACTCAAACCCTTACTTTTTCAGGAGAAACCTCATGCCAAAAATCAAACTCAACTTCAAAGATTTATCCATTCCGGAAAAGGTCGCACGTGCCAGGCAAATCGTTACAGCCTTGACGAACAATACAGATTTTCCTTCACCGCAACCCACACTGGCGCAAGTAAGCGCTGCCATTAACGACCTGGACACCGCTTACACGGAAGCGCAGGCGGCGCGACAGGAAGCGAAGGCCAGGACAAGCGCGCAGAATCAGAAGGAAGATGCAGTTGACCGCGCCGTGTCGCGGCTGGCTAGCTACGTCGAGAGCGCCAGCGACGGCGACGAAACGAAGATCAAAGGCGCTGGCCTTGATACAAGAACCGTAGGCTCCTCGTCTTCAGACGAGATAACCGCTCCCGCCGCGCTCGCTGCCACAGCGGGCAACCACGAAGGCGAGATAGATTTGCATTGGGACAAGGTGAGCAAAGCCAGAAGCTACGTAATAGAGATGAGCGCAGACCCGCCGACCGTTACATCGTGGCAACACAAGGCGGTCTCGCTCAAATCGCAGGCGACGGTTGAAGGATTGACGAGCGGAACGAAATACTGGTTCCGCGTCGCAGCCGTCAGCACCAACGGGCAGAGCGGTTGGAGCGACCCCGCAACCAAGATTGCTCCCTGAATGAGTGTCACCTTGTTAACTGAACTGCGTAGATACGGCGCGTTGATCGAAACCCCTCTCTGCCATCTGATTCATTCGAGCCGCTGCATCATAAGCTTTCCGCTGCTCAAATGAATTAGGCTGCTTGAAAGTAACGCTGCTCTATACTAAAAGAGTCATAGACAGCCGGAGATTGGCTGGAACATATCTGACATTTTTCCACAGGAAGTTGTGGAAAAGCCTGTGGAAAACCGAGCTTTTGAGGTTACAAGTTTCTGACAATTTTAGACTTCTAGCATTTTGCACATGAACGGTGCAATGCACGGCGAACCTGTAACCGAAATCCTCTCATGCAACGCTATCAATTATCTAAAGCTCACTTAACTCTCTCGTCTCTGCTTGCTCTTCTGCTTATCAATACGGCCTGCGTCAAACGCACGCAGAACGAGATAACGGCAGACCCGGCTCGCGCTCATGCCGCAATCACACAGAATTCCGCGCGCGCGTCTCTCATCAACCTCAACACGGCGACTGCCCGTGAACTCGAATCATTGCCGGGCATCGGTGCGGCGCTTGCCGCGCGCATAGTAGAGCACCGCGAGCGTTACGGTCGTTTTCGTCGCGCAGAGCATCTGCTGATGGTTCGCGGCATCAGCGACCGGCGCTTCCGCGAGATGCGCGCGCTCATTACTGTGGAGTGAAAGATTACGATGGAGCTTAGAGAGATGCGCGCAGTCGCGCTTCAGATTTTCAATGAAGCGCTTGAAAGCGTTGATTCTTACGAAGCCGTGCGCCGTTCCGTTCGTCTGAATAACTCAGGACTCAAAATCGTTGATAGAATTTTTGAGCGCACGAGACGGATTTACGCCATAGCGGTCGGCAAGGCCGCGCTTCCTATGGCAGCCGCTCTCGACGACGTGCTTGGCGACAAGCTGGCAGGAGGATTTGTCTCAGGCCCCGTTGTGGCTAAACGCTCATACGACGCGCTCAACGTTTCTCTTGAAAAATTATCCGCGCGCTGGCGCTGGCGCAATGGAGGCCACCCGCTTCCGAACGAAGACAGCTTGATTGCCGCCCGCGAAGCGTTCGACCTTCTGCATCTGGCTAATGAGAAGGGCGCGCTTATCATCTTTCTAATTTCCGGCGGCGGGTCAGCCATGATCGAGTGGCCGCGCGACGAGCGAATCACACTCATGGATTTGCGCACGGCCAATCGAGCGCTAGTTTCATGCGGCGCATCAATCGCGGAGGTCAATGCGGTTCGCCGCGCCTTCTCTGCTGTCAAAGGCGGCGCACTTTCCCTGCACGCGCCAAACGCAGATCAAGTCACTCTTATCATCTCTGACACAAACACAGGCGACGAAGCGAATGTTGCATCAGGCCCTACGATTCCGCCGCACGCCCTTTCACCAGACCCGCGCGAAGTTATCACGCGCTACGGTTTAAAATCACATCTGCCCCCATCAATTCTTCGCGCAATCGATGAACACGAAATTATCCAGGTCGAAACACCCGTCGCCGCGCGAGACTTCTTCGTCCTGCTAAACAACGAAAGCGCCCTGGAAGCGGCGGCGACGGCAGCAAGGGCGCGCGGATTCGTTGTAGAGATTGCGCGCGACCTCGTTGAGCAGCCAATCGAGGAAGGTTGCGCCGGGTTGATTGCGCGGCTGAGCGAGTTGAAGCGTCGCAATGACGGCGAAACAGTATGCCTCATATCGGGCGGCGAGTTCGCATGCCCTGTGAAAGGCGAAGGACTTGGCGGACGAAATTCCGAGACAGCGCTTCGCCTGGCAATTGAGATTTCCGGGCTGAAAGAGAGAGGCGAAGCATCGCAAGTGGTCGCGTTAAGCGCGGGCACAGATGGCATTGACGGCAACAGCCCCGCTGCTGGAGCAATAGCCGACCACGAAACTGTTCTGCGTGCTCGCGCGCTCAATCTGAGCGCCGAAAACTTTCTTGCAGCCAGCGATTCTTTCAGCCTCTTTCAGAAACTCGGCGATGAGATTACGACGGGCGCGACAGGCACGAACGTGCGCGACCTGCGCGTTCTGCTTGCTGTATAAAAGCTATAAATTTTCCAACGCTGCGACCGCATTGACTCGCGCCCGCCGTGTGAACTATAAAACTTGTGCGCCTTTATTTAATCGCGCACATCTACGCACCGCCTTTTCGTCTGGAGTTTTTGAATGTCTACCAACATAGAGCAACCTGCCGCTCAAATCGCCGCAATTTCAGAAGAACAGCCGCGCCGCTTCTCTCTTCAGGAAATTGCCGGAACGCTTTCGGCCTGCGAAGCTGTGCCTTCACTTGAAGCGCTCAACGAAATACTTGAAAAGGCTGAAGTGAACTCGGATGACCTCAGCCCGTACCGCAGCTTTAAGCCGGGCACGTATGCCCGCCATAGAGTCTTCCGCAACGAGTTTGTAGAGATGCTTGTGCTCTGCTGGCGGCCTGGGCAGCGCACGCCCATCCACGATCACAACGGCTCGCACGGCGCAGTGATGGTCTGCGAAGGCATAATGTGGGAAACCATCTTTGAGCTTGATGAAGAACAGAAGCTTTTTTATCGCTCAGGGCGAGAATGGCGCGAGCGCCAGGTAACGGGAGCAGAAGTGCCGGACATACATCAACTGGGCAATCCTGAAGTGAGCGGGTGCGATATGGTCACGCTGCACATCTACGCGCCGCCGCTTGGCGTTCTCAACACCTATCGCGTTGGCAGCGCAGAAGTGGGCCACTACACGCCGGATCAATTCATTGACGGAGCGGGAATCTGAAGAGCAGGGATGAGGGATGAGGGATGAGGGATGAAAGTTTTGGTAGCAAGCATCTCTCTTTTCCCATCATCTACGAAGGATTGAAAGTTCTCGCTGGTCTCGCTTTAATCTGCGCGAGTTTCTTCACCGGCTGCTCGCAGAAATCCACTCAAAATAAGCAGACAGGCTCGGAAGAGATTACAATTGCGGCTGCGTCGAATCTAACGGACGTTTTCGCTGAGATTTCCCGTGAGTTCACGGCGCGCACGGGCGTTCGTGTGGTTTATAGCTTCGCTGGAACGGCAGAGCTTGAGAAGCAGATCGAGTCGGGCGCGCCCTTCGACGTTTTCGCTTCGGCGGACGTGGAACACGTTGAGGCTTTGAACAGATTGAATCTTCTGACGCCGAACACGCAGAAGATTTTCGCGCGCGGGCGTCTTGTGCTCTGGATTCCGCCGGGAAGCAGCGCCTCTCTCAACCGTCTGGAAGATTTCAATGAAGTGAATGTCGAACGAGTGGCAATCGCAAAGCCGGATATAGCGCCTTATGGACGCGCAAGCCTAGAAGCATTATGCGCGCTGAATCTATGGACGAAGATAGAGCCGCACGTCATCTACGCACAGAACGTCACTCAAGCCAAACAGTATGCAGCCACTGGCAACGCAGACGTTGCATTCCTACCGCTCTCACTCATACATCAGGGCGAAGGCCGCACGATTGAAGTCAGCGAACAACTGCACAAGCCCATTGACCAGGCCATCGCCGTCATCAAATCTTCCCCCAAACAGAATGCAGCCCAAAAATTCCTGGCCTTCATCCTCAGCCCCGAAGGCCAAAGGATTCTTGAGCGTTATGGATACAGAAGGGCGTGAATAGTGAATCGTAAATCGTGAATAGATAAGAGCAGTGACAAGCGACAGGTGGCAGGAAAGTAGTGATGATGAGCGATGAGATAAAAGGCTTTTCTTATCAGCTATCAGCTATCATCATTTTCTTCTATTCACGATTTACGATTCACTATTCACGGCCTCACATATGTGTCCACTCTCAGGTCATGCCCGTCGGTGCTGATTGTGATGGTTCCGCTGTGGCCTGTGGTTAGAACCTGTGCGCCGGAATCGCGCCAGCGTTGGACTACATCAGGATGAGGGTGGCCGAAGGGCGATGTGAGACCGACGGAGATGATTGCCAGGCCGGGGTGCGATGCGCTGACGAAGCTCTGCGTAGATGATGTTCGGCTGCCATGATGGGCTACTTTGATGATGTCGCATCCTAGATTATAGGGCTGCGCAGCTAGTTCGCTTTCGGCCTCCCTTTCCATGTCGCCCGTCAACAGGAAAGCCCTTTCGCCGAACAGAATGCGCATCACAATAGAATCATTATTTTGTGATGGCGCGCGTGCGCTCGCAGTGCGCACAGGCCAGAGCACTTCAGCGGCAACGCTCCCGAAGTGAAGCACGTCGCCGCGCCCGACCATGTAAACCGGCACATTTTCTCGCTGCGCCGTTTCAAAGAACTCCCTGAATTCCTGATCAATCGCGGGCACACGAGCTACCAGCGCAGCACGCACGCGGAAATTTTTGATGACATCGTTTAAGCCCTGTATGTGATCCGCGTCGGCGTGCGTCGCCATCACATAATCAACATGATCAAGGCCGAGATGCCAGAGATATTCGGAGACTACTGCCTCGCCTATGCTCCGCGTGTCGCGCTCAAAAGGCTCGCTCCCGCTCTCTTCATCGGCTTCACCTCTTCGCCCACCCCGCGCGGGTCGTCCGCCTCCGTCAATCAGAATCGTTGTGCCGTCCGGCATAGTAACCAACGCAGAGTCGCCCTGCCCAACGTCCAGAAAATCAACGCGCAATCTTCCGCGAGGTTTAGCTGCGCTCAATGGATGGAAGATGATTAAGGTTAGAAGAGCGATTAAAAGTGACGCGGCGAGCGGAGCAACAAAACGTCTTAGCCTGTGCAACGCTCCTTCAGAACTTGCGATGCGGGCCAGAGGATGCCAGCGCGCAAGTGTGAGCGCCAGCAACCCCAGAGGCGCAAAATAGAGAATGTAAAG